>CAYPRD010000015.1:0-25290 GCA_964413195.1 uncultured Candidatus Peribacteria bacterium | reverse complement strand
GATCACTTATGATTCATAATATGGACAAGATTTTCATACTTTATGCTCTTATCCTGATTTGTGATGGTTAATTTTGCATCTCCAGGTAGATCGAGACATCATTTAACAATATTCTTCCCAAGAACTTTTGATCCGAGTGCCCAATTAAGTACTGATGGTTCAGTAAAGGAGAATTTCACCCATTTTGTAGAGTCTCAATTTTTATTTTTGATAAGAACTTCTTTTGCCCCTGCGTTAATAAGATGAGCGTACTCTATCAATCCAACAAGATTGGGATTTTCATAGTCGGCTATAGTATCAAATGGAGTTTTTGCTAACGATTCTCGTAACTCAACATAAGACATTTTTATCTCAGAAGTGGGATGTCCATTGTTTGCGTAAAAGAGTGTCCAGCCGCCTTCATCAGTCTTCATATCGCAATAAACACTGAGAAGTTTATTTCATGTCTGGATAACATATTTTCCAGAAGTGGCGCCTGGTTGTTTTTCGAGTATTTCACGACAACTTTTTTGTCATTCCCATCAAATTTGCTCTCTTTTTGCCTGATTTGAGAGATCGACTTTCTGTGTATTTTTTAATATAGAGCTAATAAGTTTGCCTTTATTTTTACCAGAATTCATGACAAGAATATTGCCTTTCGATGAACCCAGGGAATATGCAGGAGTACTTCAAACATGAAAATTTGCATATGTTTCATTATCCAAAAGGGCTATGATCTCGTACTCTTTTGTATCAGGACGGAGAAAATAATGATACATCTCTCCATTTGGATCCTTTAAAAAGTCGATTCCAAGATTTACAAATAGATCTCTTCATGCTCTTCATTGGTACCCAATCTTTGTCTCACCAAATGAAAGTTCGAGAGCGTTGGTAGGAAGAGGGAGTTTCCCATTGTTCTTTATCTGATTGTTTATTTTTTCTTCCAGTACGGAGACATGGGCTATTCGTACAAGGTCTTTATTAGAGTGTTTGTTGGAACTCAGGAAGAAGAGGACGGGCAATATTGCCCCTCAGAGGAGAGTAAAAGTAAGAATAAGTTTTGGTATAATACTCTTTTTTTTGGGAGAAACTGGTGTTTCTATAACTTCAGTCATGGTTCCATGATATCCTTCTTTCTCCGGAAAAGCAAGAAATTTTACTCTTTTTCTCTCTTCCAAAGAAAAAGCCAATTTATGCCATAAAAAAGCCAAAGAAAATATCAATGAGAATGTGTAAACATAATAATTCAGGCCATGTAAATACTGTTAATAAGTGTCACTATTGTTGCTATATTCCAAAAGACACTGCTCAATCACCAGTTTCCAGAAAGAATATTTTTTTGTGTATTAAATTCCAGTATACCCAGAAAAAATCGTACGACAAAAACAGTACTCATAAATATGATAAGTGTTCTTTCCCATGTCGGTCACCAAGGTATAGAAAAAAACCATGATAGAATTCCCGCAAGAAGTGCGTGATCAAAAATTCCAGTGATTCATTTCTGAGAATTCTCTGTCTGAATTCACCGTCTATATACGCCATATGTTCCGAGGCCAAGAATAAATATGAAAAAAAATTGTGCATCAAAAATTCCGGTTTGTGACCACGTATCTAGCCCTGTTCCGACATGAAAAAGACCTAAAAAAATCTGTATAACAATAAGAGAGATAATTATTTTATTCATCATAATTAGAAAATAAGGACGATTTCTCATCGAAAAATATTTTTCCCTGATTCATTGTAGAGTTCTTGAAGTGTTTTTCGGTAATAGGATTCATGAATTTTTGTGAGCTCTCTTGCCAGGCAAGCAGGATGGTCTGGTCAAAAAAATGTGATTAGTTCTGCTAATGTTTTACTAATCCTATGGGGAGATTCGTAAATAACAGCGGTATATTTTTTATTTTTGAGCTCTTCGAGAAGAGTTTTTCTTCATTTTTTTAGAGGAAGAAATCCTAAAAAACGAAAATCATGCGTATGCATTCCGGATCAAATAAGTGCGGTCAGAAATGCTGTTGCTCCGGGAATGACTTCTATTTGGGCATTGTTGACTATTGCTGCTTGTACCAAAAGATATGCAGGGTCGGATATTCCAGGAGTTCATGCGTCAGATATATATACTATTTTTTCATTGATCGCACGGTGGGAGATTTTTTCTGCAGACTCTTTTGAGCTGTGACTGTGAAAACTGAGGAGAGGCTTTTTGATGCCCAGATGTTTCATGAGTATTCCGCTCCTACGAGTATCTTCACAGACAACAAGGTCGGCGTTGGTGAGCACTTGTATTGCTCGAAGTGTTATATCTTCAAGATTGCCTATTGGAGTTGCGACAAGAGAGAGCATTTATGAGGGGATTCCGGTAATAATTTTTCGAATCATTTCTTTGTATCGTATTGATTTGAGGAGAATACCAGTAACTCAATCCTGTATATCTCGTGGTAATCCTGTATAAGGTATTTTTACTCCTTTCTTCATCCACTGTACCAGATTTCTGGACACTTCTTGACCGCCACTTCGGTAGCATGCATCGATGCTCTCCCGGAGGACTTCTTCTATATCTTTTTGTTCTACCCGTATAACTCTTTCTGCTCTTCCTGAAAAACGACCACGTACATTTTTAAAATGAGAAGTCAATCACAAAGAGGTAATTATATGAGAGGGGAAAAGAAGCATAGAATTACCGTATAACAATATTTAATATTTTATTTGGAATAAAAATTTCTTTTACAATTGAAGTATTTTCTATCCATTTTTTTATCTCTGGTTTTGATTCTACTGTAGCACGAACTTCTTCTGCTGTTACTCATCGGGCAAATGTATATGTTCCTCTCAGTTTTCCATTTATCTGTATAGCTATTTCTACTTCATCATCCACGGTAAGTGCTGAAATATATTCTGGCCATTCTGATTGGTAAACGGACTGTTCATTTCATAATAATTGCCAACATTCTTCCGCAATATGTGGTGCGAACGGGTGGATAAGTCGTACAAGGACTGATTTCCATTCTCTTGCCTGATCTCAATCTGGGGGGATTCAGGTATTCATCATGATGTTAATGGCAGCTATAGCGGTATTGAATTTCATATTCTCTATATCTTCAGCAACTTTCTTGATAGTTTTATGCATAGATTTTATGGCATCGAGATCATTTTTTGCAGTCCATGAAACATATTCTGGTGCATTAGGATCAGTTGAAAATATACGATAAATTCTCTCAAGAAGTCGGTAACTTCCGACAATAGCCTTGGTATTCCACGGAGCTACATCAGAAAAATCTGCCATACTCATCTCATAGAGACGAAGGGTATCGGCTCAATATTCTCGGATAACATCGTCGGGATTGATAACATTTCCTTTTGATTTACTCATTTTATTCCCATCAGGACCCAAAATCAAACCAACATTCCTGAGTTTAAAGAAGGGCTCATCTGTCGGTACGACACCTATGTCAAAGAGAAATTTATGCCAAAAACGAGCATAGAGAAGGTGGAGAACAGCATGTTCAGCTCCACCAATATAACTATCAACCTCTCCCCAATATTTGACCACTGCTGGATCAACAATGGCACGAGAATTTGTCGGATCCATAAATCGGAGATAGTACCAGCAAGATCCAGCCCATTGAGGCATAGTATTTGTCTCTCTGTATCCTGAGAGATTTTTTCCCAGCTGGACATGGACCCAAGTAGGAATCGTTGCAAGAGGGGATTGTCCATCACCGGATGGTTCGTACTTTTCTACTTCAGGAAGTTTGAGCGGTAAGTCCCAATCTGGCAAGAGCCAATCGGAAATTCCTCGGGTGATTTTTCCAAGCGTTTTGTCTCATTTTTTAAGAATATCGCCATCGAGCCAACAGTCATTATTTTGTGTGGTTGGAAGTGATTCTTTGTCTTTATCTTTGATATGAATGAGTGGAATTGGCTCTCCCCAGTAACGTTGACGGGAGAAGATCCAATCTCGGAGTTTGTAATTTGTTTTTCTCTGAGCGAATCCATTCCTGTCAAGATAACCGATTATGTCCTCGCGTACTTCTCACCACTTTCTTCCTCTAAAAAGAGCAGGCTCTTCCATGATACCCTGTTCATCTTTTACATAAGCATATTCAAGATTGCGTACTTTTTCAGCTTCTATTGGATCGGCAGGGAACATAACAGGATGGAGTGGAATATCATGTTTTTTTGCAAATGCAAAGTCACGAACATCGTGCGCACTACAGTTGACAATACCCGTACCATAATCCGCGAGGATGTAGCTTGCAACCCAAATTGGTAGATCATTTCCGGTACCTGCAAAATTTTCGACATAACGACCAGTAAATATACCTTCGAGGTCTTTCTCGAAATCAAATTTTCCAGCTGTTTTTTTTGCTTTTATTTTTTCACAAAAATCCATAACTTTCTTCTCTTGAGGAGTTCATCGGACGAGCGCGTAGACGAGTTCATGTTCTGGTGCGATTGCAGTAAAAGTTTCGGCGTGATAGGTTTGAGGAACAGAATTGTAGTTCTCAAAAGTAATCTCCATATCCTTTACTTTGTTTTTGAAATTCACACCCTCACTCCTTCCAATCCAATTTCTCTGCATTTCCTTTATACCTTTTGGCCAGTCAAGACGCTCAATGTCGGACAGAAGTCTATCAGCATATTTGGTAATAGCGAGTATCCATTGGCGAATAGCTTTCTTCTCAACAGCCGTGCCACAGCGTTCACATTTTCCATCGACGACTTCCTCATTTGCGAGACCAGTTTTGCAACTTGGGCAAAAATTGATTGGTTTATCACTTTCGTAGGCAAGCCCTGCTTCGAAGAGCTTCAGAAATATCCATTGAGACCACTTGTAATACTCAGGATTTGTTGTATCCACTTCACGATTCCAATCAAAAGAGAATCAAAATTTCTTTAGTTGAGAGCGGAAATGATCAATATTTTCTGCTGTTGTAACGGCTGGGTGGGTACCAGTTTTGATAGCATAATTCTCGGCAGGAAGGCCAAAAGCATCCCACCCCATCGGGTGAAGCACATGAAATCCCCGAGCATGTTTATAACGAGCAATAATATCTGTAGCCGTATATCATTTTGGGTGACCAACATGAAGCCCTGCTCCACTTGGATAAGGAAACATGTCGAGTGCATAGTATTTGGGTCGATGGGTATTTTCGAGTTCTGGATTGACACAAGAAAAGGTATCGTGTTCTGACCAATAGTGCTGCCATTTTGATTCGATTTCTGAGGGGTTGTACATAATATTATTTATTACCGATAAGTGATCAGGAAAATTTATTTTTTGCAAGCTGTACTCAAAGATTTTTGAGCTCATCAATATGGCAGATTCCTATGTTGACATTGTTGTCTCGTGCGAGAGCGATGGCTGTCTGATCCATGATGCGCAAATTTTTTGCAAGTATTTCATCGTAGGAAATAGTATCAAATTTTTGTGCTGTTGGGTCTTTTTTTGGATCTGCAGAATATACCCCATCAACACTCGTGCATTTTATCATCATGTTGCATCCAAGTTCTACGGAACGCAATACTGACGCAGTATCAGTTGTGAAATACGGATTGCCTGTTCATCACGTCACTAAGACAACTTTTCATGATGCAAATTCGTCTTCTGCATCATGGGCATGAAATATTTTTCCTATGGTTGAAATGGATCGTGCTGTATAAAGTGTACACTCTTGACCAATACTCAAGAGGGCATCCTGCAGAATAAGTCCATTTATAATTGTTGCGAGCATCCCGACCTCATGTGCCGTGTTTCGTGACACTCAGTCCTGTGCAAACATCTCTCATCGACATATGTTTCCTCATCCGGTGATAAGTACCACTTGTATGCCTCCAGCAACTATATTACGTATATTTTTTGCTAAAGAGAGTATATAATCTCGGTCAATCGGATTTGGTTGATGATTCCTGAGAGCTTCTCCGGATATTTTTATGAGGACTCGCATATGGTGGGAAAAATGTTGTTTTAATTGGTAATTTTGTACACTCAAAGAGTATAAACAAAATAATCTTCTTGCAATGACTATTTTTTCTCTCGATATCTTTGGCATCACTCTTGCTCCGACATGGTATGGTTTTATGTATATGCTGAGTTTTTTGATTTTCCTGTATTTTTTGAAGAAAAATTTCGTTCAAAAAGATGTGGATTTTCTTTTTATTTACACATTTTTTTGAGTTATCTTCGGTGGAAGATTATGATATATTCTCTTTTATAATCTTTCCTATTACCTTCACTCTCCTGTGGAAATACTTATGCCCTGGAAATGAGGTATGTCATTTCATGGGTGATGTATTGGTGTAATTTTGGCGTGGTTTTTTGCGAGTAGAAAAATAAAAAAAGATTTCCTCCTTCTCTCTGATAAGCTCGTATGGATAGTTCCTGTTGGTTTATTTTTTGGAAGATTAGGGAATTTTATTAACAAGGAATTACTATGATGGCCAGGATACAGTGGACCTTTCGCTGTTCAACACTACGGAAATACCTACTTTCCCACGCCACTCCTAGAGGCCCTAGGGGAATGAGTGATATTATTTCTTCTTCTTTTTAAGAAAAAAAGGCAGATAAACTACAGGGGTCAGCTTGGAGTATGGTTTCTTGTGGGTTATGGTATTATTCGATTTTGTGTCGAATTTATTCGTTCACCGGATGCACAGATAGGATACATCTTTTGATATCTTACTCTCTGACAAATTTTATCGAGTTTAATGGTCATTTTTGGTGTGCTACTTTCTATTTACCTTAAAAGAGGGAAATAATTGACTTTATTATTTTTTTATTTTAAAATATATACATGAAGTATGTATTAGTTTTTTTGATACTCTTTTCGTGAATAGTGTGTTTCGCTGATCCGAAAGAGTCCGATCCGAAAAAAAATATTGTGGGACATGCTGTTGATCATCCGGATCATATCCCTCATTCCAGAGACCTTATAAAAAAATGAATTCAAACCGGAGTGTTTTTAAATAGAAAAAGAAAAAGAGTCTAGATTACTTTACTCGTGATGATATCCTGATCATTTGGTGATCTGTTTGCATCGATATATTTGCTCGAGCAAGATAAGTGTAGCAAGTACGTGAGGGAAAGTCCAATGTGAAATACTCATAGAAGTATCGATATGTCATTTCAGAAGAGAACTATCGAGGCCGTATGCTCCACCAATAACAAACACGATGGATTTGTATCTTTCGAGATGTTTTTCTATCCAAACTGCTGTTTCTGCAGTATTTCATATATTCCTCCCACCAATATCACATAAGACCACATAACTATCCTGTATTTTGTCCAATTCTTTTAATACTGATTGGGTATCATTTTTCCTGATGGTTTCCGTTTCTCGGTGTTTCGTGGGTTTAATCGTGATTATTTTTACATCATTGAGACGTTTTTGGTACTCGGTAATTGGTACTTCAAAATGATGCCAAGAGTCGGCAATGTTGATAAGAATGATTTTTTTCACAGCAGTGATGATACGTTCTTTTGAGAAAATCACAAACATCTCTATAATCTGCATATGGCTATCAAAGACACTTCAAAAGACATCCACAAACGACTCATAGAACCTGTAACCACGACAGAAGATAGTGGGGAAGAGTCTCTTCGTCCGAAAAAGCTCTCTGATTATATCGGACAGACGATGATAAAAAAACACCTCCAGGTGGCTCTCGACTCTGCAAAGGTCCGAAATACCAACGTCGAACACATCCTCTTTTACGGGCCTCCAGGACTCGGTAAAACCACCCTCGCAATGCTCGTTGCCGCTGAAACTGGCGCCAGTCTCCGTCATACTTCCGGCCCTGCTATCGATAAGCCAGCAGACATGCTCTCTGTTCTTACAAGCCTCCAGGCCGGCGATGTCCTCTTTATCGATGAAATCCACCGACTCAAGCCTGTGATAGAAGAAATCCTCTACTCTGCGATGGAAGACTATCAGGTCGATATCATGGTCGGTACTGGCCCTGGTGCGACATCGGTCAAGATGGATCTCCCAAAGTTTACCCTGATCGGTGCGACGACTCGTCTCTCATCTCTCAGTCATCCACTCCGTGATAGATTCGGAAATGTGTGGAAGATGGATCTCTATGAAGACTGAGACCTCGCAAAAATCGTCGAAAGAACGGCAAAAATCCTCGGTGTCGAACTCGGAAATGATGAAGCGCATGAAGTCGCAAAACGCAGTCGTGGAACACCTCGTATCGCCAATCGTCTCACAAAAATTGTCCGCGATTATCACACACTCGGTAAACTCTCAGACCTCAAAACGCTCTTCACGGAAATCCATATCGACGAATACGGCCTCGACGATATCGACCGACAAATCCTGAAACTCCTCGGAGAAAATGGAAACAATCCTCTCGGTATCAATACGCTCTCTGCGATGGTAGGGGAGGAGGCAGCAACTATCGAAGATGTCATCGAACCATTCCTGATAAAAATAGGACTTATTGAGAGAACACCAAGGGGCAGAGTTATTACGATGAAGGGGCGAAATTATTTGCCAGAATAATTTTATCTTACAGGCGTTAATCTAATTTTACCTCCAAATCAAACTTGTTCACGAGCTCTTTGTAGCCAATTTTCTATAGCGCTAGAAGACCGGCCTCTCTCTAATGGAAAATCATGACCGAGTTGTGCTAAAATTGTATCTATTCAAGGATATTGAGCACGAACTACTTTTAAAACTCTATGTTTATTTACTAAATAAAATGGCACACTGTGGTGAGGACTTGGTGAAGACCTTTGAATAAATCTTCTACTAAAATCATCAACTTCTCAAACTGTTGAATCCACAACAGAAAAAGGTGCAACAGCATTTAAAACAAGTTCCAACTCAAAAAATTCTGCTTCCATAATATACTTATTATATACTAATATACAATCTGTCAATTATCGTGATAGAATCGCCACAAAGAATCCTTCCATCATAGGGCTTGGATACCAGCGGTTCATATTGTCTTCGAGGATATAGTCAGGAGCAATAGGTGAGGGGAGGAGGGTAAATTCTGGATGAGTTTTCATGAATTTCTGGACGACGTCTTCGTTTTCACGGCGAGAAATAGAGCAGGTTGAGTAGGTGATTTTACCACCGTCGACAAGCATCTTACGAGCTTGTTCAAGCATCTCGTATTGGAGGAGTGATTTTGAACGAGATTTATCGCCGCTATACCATTTGTAGGTTCTGTCATCGCTGAGATTTATACGCCCATCAGAGCTACATGGGACATCGAGGAGGATACGATCAAACATCTTTACTCCTTTGTTGCCTTTTTCATCTTTGCTGTAGTGTGCGACGACTTCCGTGGCATCAATTTTGATGACTTCAACACAATTCTCAACACCTTGGGATTTTATAGTGTGCACCAGCTTTTCGAGACGGACGCCGAATTTTTCGAGTGCGGTGATTTTGCATTTTCCACCGAGCATACTCGCGATTTGTGTTGTTTTTGATCCTGGAGCGGCTGCCATATCGAGGATTTTCTGATCAGGCTGGAGGTCGAGACAGAGCGCCGGTATCATACTCGAGAGACTTTGGACGTAGATTTTCCCCGTTTTGTATATTTCGAGACCGCGGAGAGCGTATTCATGTTCCTTGTCCATGTAAAAAGCATCTTCTGAATGTGTCCAAACAGAGTAGGGAAGTGTTGCTTTGCCCAGTTCTGCTATTATCTCAGTACGAGATGAGCGGAGGTTATTCACGCGAAATGAGACGATACTACGAGGATGAGACCAACCAGTGATGATTTTTTCTTGATCAGCAGGAGAGATGTTTTCAAAAACTCAGAGAAGATTTGCAGGTAGGGAAGTCATGGCAGCAGTATAGTCGAAACTCCTAGAATCAAAATGTTACTAAACATGAAACTTTCCATGCACTTCCTTCAGCTGTTTATTCGTCACATGCGTATAGACCTGTGTGGTGGCGATATTTTTATGCCCGAGGAGTTCTTGAATAGAGCGGAGATCAGCACCATTTCAGAGGAGGGTAGTGGCAAAGGAGTGTCGTATGGTATGAGCAGAAACGGGTTTGACGATGCCTGCTTTGAGTGCTCTATCTGCGACCATTTTTGTGACGAGAAAACGATCAAAACGTACCTCGTCCGCTCCAACATCAGGAGGGTAGCCTTTTCCATGCTTAAGAAAAAGAGGAGGGAAGTGGTCTTCTCTTTTCTCCAAATAGGCTCGAATTGCCTCGCACGCCCACTCAGTGAGGTAGACAACGCGGACTTTGCGGCCTTTACCGAGGATAGCGAATTCCATGGTATCGAGATTCACATTTTTTATATCCAGAGCTGTGAGCTCGGAGACGCGCAAACCAGTACTAAAAATAGTGAGGATAATAGCTCGATCGCGGAGATCAGAAATATCCTCAGTCCCTATAGAGGCTACTATTGATTGAAGTTCTTCTGATGTCAAATATTCGACCTTTCGTTCACGGTTTTTTTGAAGTTCGATATCACTGAATTCAATATTTGTTGAAATATGCGTCTTTTTACAAAAATGCAAAAATGCTCTGAGTGAAATCATATATGCATTGACCGTCGTAATCGAAATATTTCACTGCGCGAGTGACAATCGAAAATGATCACATGTATGTTGGTCAATTTGAGTCGTCTTTATCCAAGGAATTTTTTCGAGCTGTTTGAGAGTTTCAAAAGACGCGTTTTTCGACCCCTCAGGCTGTATAGATACCTGGGAAGAAAAAAAACGCGCCAAATCGAAGCTTTTTGGGACAATTTTTCGCACCTCTGGATGTGTGAAAGATAAGAACGCCCACATATGGCGCCCGTATTGTTCGACTGTCCGTGGACTCATACCACGAGTAATAGTCAGATACATCAGAAATTTTTGTACTGTATGAAAAAGATTCATAATCTAGAACAAGAGTTTCGAAAAAGCTAGTAGACCTATTATTAACCAAATAGTATTTAATACCATAGGCTGATAAGCACGTCTGTAATAACTTATGGCGATGATTCCTAAAGCGCCTGATATATTTAATAATTGATAGGAGGGTGATTGCCCATCTATCCAACCAAAACTGTTCATGCAATAGGCACTTACAATTGCAACTGTTCCATACCAGCCAAAGATATGAAAATATTTTTTTTTGTTCATGAAGTAATTATAGGGGATTAGTTCTTTTGAACAAATCTATTTTCACATAATGTATGTTATGTGCTAATAAGGTATCATAGTATTTCTAGTTGTCTTTCCTTCATTTTATCCATCCTGATTTCTACAAAAATTCATAAGCAAAGAACTATTTGCCCTCTTCTAAAAATACCTATAATCTCGCCATGAACATTTTGCGGAATTTACTTTTTTCTTTTAGCGGAAAAATTGGTCGAGCAGACTATATTTACGGTATTGTTTATTCTCTTCTTATCTTCTTTGTTTCCATTGATGTATTTGTTCACCCCCCCACTATTACATTAATTGGTTGAGGTTTGGATATAGTGCAGGTCGTAATATATATTGTCTCGAGCCTTGGACTTTGAGTTTTTTTCTGGTCGTTTTTTGCTGTTACTATTAAACGTGCCCGAGCGCTGGATTGCGAAATACGTTGGGTTCCATTTTGTCTCATTTTGCCGCCTTTGCTCATGATTGGGCTGATGAAAGATACGGAAAAATATGAATATCATGGTGGACTCTCACTGGTGGATCAGGTATTTTTTCATCTTCTCCTTTTCATCATTGCTCTTGCTCTATTTGCACTGTATAAAATAGATATTTATCTTCAATTTTTCTTTGTTTTACTTTTACTTCTCTGAAGTGTAAGTGCGTACCTTTTTTGGTCAGATAGACTTCCCTATCGGTATCTTCCAAAAAATAAATATACCTGATTGGATATGTGGATCGACTTGGGGTTTGTGCTCATGATTGTTTTTTTTGTACGACTCTACATCCTCTCCCCTTTTCAGATCATTGGTCCGTCGATGGAATCAACATTTCAAGGTGGTGTGATCAGCTATACTCAAGAAGGGCAAAAATATAGTGATGGTGAATTTATTTTAGTTGATAAGATGACGTATCGTACCACATCGCCTCAGAGAGGAGATGTGGTCGTCTTTACGCCAGGAATAGGTCCTGAAAAGCGCTATCTGATCAAAAGAGTTATAGGCGTCCCTGGCGATACAATAAAGATTGAATCATGACATGTATTTCTCAAGGTATGAGGATCTTTTCGACAGCTTGATGAATCGCTCTATCTTGGTGAAAAATATGGTCATACGTGTCTCACGCCGGGGAGTATCTGTGCTCCAGGAGAAACGGCGACCTATGTAGTTCCTCGTGATTGATATTTTCTCATGGGTGATAATCGTCCTCAATCTCTCGATTCTCGTAAATGTTTCAGCAATAATGGTTGTGTTGCTCCATTTCATGAAGCACAATATGTAGCACTTTCGCGTATCCAATGACGAGTAGCCTATTCATTGGGGCATTTCGATTTTTTATCACAGATTCTTCCATTTCCAAAGCTAGGAACTTTGAAACAAATTGTTCCATTCCGAGGTTTGGATATTCATAATAGTCATATTTACCAGGAACTATCACAGTAGTATGAGACGTTTTTTTAGTATTATCCTTGCCGTTCTTTTCGTTTTTTGTGTCATTTATAGTGCGTTATTCATTCGAATCTTTCGAGTTAGCGGGGATTCTATGTTTCCTACTATGAGGGACGGGGCTTTAGTTTTGGTAGATACTTTTGTTCATAAGGTTGGTTCAATATCCCGATGAGATCTACTTATTTACCATGCTATTTTAGAAGATCAGGGCTGACCAATTATTAAACGAGTTCTTGGATTGCCGTGAGAGGAAATTCTTATACGAAGTGGCGAGATATATCTAAACAATCAAAAAATAGAAGAAAATTATCTTCTTCCTGGAATGCGTACGTGTGTCCCTGGGGATTGTACAAGTCTCGATCCTATAACCTATAGCGTTCCGAAAAATTCGTATTTTGTTTTGGGCGATAACAGACTTGATTCACGAGACTCGCGTGGGTGTAGTAATCTTGGACAGTGTGGGAATCTCTCACCGATTTTTATACCTTTTGATGAAGTTATTTGAACTATTTTTTGGTCATTCTAGGTTGTGTTTTATATTGTTGATAAGCCTGTTTGAATCAGTAGTAATCTCGTGGCAAAGATACTGAAGAGAGTTCTCGATACTGATCGTGTTGGTTTTGCATGAACTCTTGATCCTCTAGCGTCCGGCATCATGATTATAGGGACTCATGGATCTTCTCGACTCTTCCCTTATCTCGAAAAACATACCAAAACCTATCATGTTGTGATACGATTTGATGGTACGACTGCATCATATGATCTCGAACAGCCTGTTTTGCCAATTACTCTGCCAAAAAATATAGCAACCATTCTTTCTGAATCTGGTATACGTGCTGTCGTAGAAAAATATTTTTTATGAGAAATCGAACAAATACCTCCAGAATATAGTGCAATTTGGATAGATGGCCATCGATCCTATGATCGTGTTAGAAAAGGTGATATTCCTGTGTTAAAATCAAAAAAAAGAATAGTTCATAATTGGAATATACTAGATTTTTCATGGCCATTTCTTACTGCAAACATATGTGTCTCTCATGGGACATATATTCGCTCTTTGGCACGTGATTTATGAAAAAAGCTGGACGTTGGTGGGTATCTCACTTCTCTTAAGAGGACACATATCTGACCTATTGGATTTGAGAGTGTTAATACTTGGAAACAACATAATGATATACGGTACGCTGAACTTCCGCATAAAACACTTTTTCCGGATATACCTCTCTTATCCCTTACTTCGGAAGAGAAAACCCATCTTTTCATTGGAAGCACTCCCCTGAAAACTTCTCTTTCAGAGGGGCTTTACTTTATGGAAGAAAACGGAATTTTTGGCCTACTAGAATCAAAAAATTGACTTCTTTTCCCTCTGAAAAACAAAGTGTAGAGGTTTACCAGTCATTGAGTACTGCCTGGGCAGAATTCTTACTATCTCCAGCATCAGCAGCTTCTTGTGTTGCGATAGCTTCTTTTTTCTTTTTTATTTCGTAACTTTGCCACTCATTCATATGCTTTTGATTGAGAGCATCAATCTCTGTTTGATATTTTTGCTCTAATTCATCAAGCTTTTTTCTCTCAGTTTCCAGGATATCGCTCAATCTCTGAACCTGGTCAGTATTCATTGAAGGGAGTATATCAAACCAATACTGTCTCTCACTGTTATCCATGGACTCAGTAGCCAGAATCAGCTCTAAAAGACGCGGATACTTGACCTGTATTTCATCTAATACCGTAAATGTTGTAGTACCTTTCTGAAGAATGGCCATATATTTTTATACTCTTATACTGTACCATGACTTCTCTGTGTTTGCAAATTTTATTTGCTCCAGAGAAAACTCACCTATAATAGGAATATTAGTATGTCGTCAATACAGATTTGAGCACTTGTATACTTTACACTCATCGTGATTGGTGCGTGGATATTTTTTGCGGTCATTTTTCTACAACTCAAACGGTTCATAAATATGAGCTGTTACGTCCCCACAGTATCCCGTATTTTGACCGTGATATTGGTCCTCTGCACAATAGGTGGGTATATATTGATATTCTCTCCGAGCGTTATGAGTGGTTTTGTAACAGAGAAAGACGCTCCTGCAAAGACGAGCTGATATTTCGATACATACTAAAAGTTCGACTTCCCTATTTTTTCTATACACTACGATAAGAACGTGTATATGAATCCATTTGAACTCGCGTACAAACAATTAAATCAAGCACAGAAAAAAGCTGTAGATACGCTCTATGGACCAGTTGCGGTCATTGCCGGTCCGGGAACAGGGAAAACGCAGGTACTTTCTGTCCGTATAGGCAACATTCTCCATACTACGGATACAGAACCGTCCAATATTTTAGCTATTACTTTTACTGAGGCAGGGGCTTACGCCATGAGAGAAAGATTGCGTTCATTTTTCGGCAGTCTCGCATACCAGGTTCCTATTTATACTTTTCACGGTTTTTGCGAAAGAATTATTCGGGAAAATGTCGAACGTTTTCAATTTGGGAAAGAACTTAAAATGATAGAGGATCTAGAGAAAAATAGACTTATCGGAAATGTGTATTTGCGTGGAAATTGGAAATATCTTTATAACAGGCATGATCCAGAGATGTATCTCGGAGAAACCATACAAATTATCTCCAAACTCAAACGTGAAGGTATCTCCCCTTCCCTTCTTCGCGAAAAAATAGATGAAGCCATCACAGGGCTTCCTGATAATCCAGTATTGCATTATCAAAGAAAGTTCTGAAATAAGAATCCGGGGGATAAAAAACCAGAGTATTTCAAAGAGGAAATACGCTTGCAGAAACAAAAAGAAATAGCCGATATTTATGAAGTTTATCTCGATATGTGCCATGAGAAATGATGGTATGATTTTGATGATATGATTGCTATGGTAGTGCAAGAATTAAAGAAAGATGAGAATTTTCGCCTCGAACTTCAAGAAAGATATCAATTTATTCATGTTGATGAGTTTCAAGATACCAACTCTCTTCAGGCTGAACTCATTTGGGAATTAACAAAAAACATTGAGAAACCAAATATTTTTGTGGTCGGAGATGATGAACAGTCTATTTATCGTTTTCAAGGAGCTATCATGAAAAATATCCTTTCTTTCCATGAAAATTTTGCCCAAGAAGGTTTGACTACAGTAATATTGACTGAAAACTACAGGAGTACTCAAACTATTCTTGATGCTGCTAGAAGCGTGATGAGTAAAAATGAAGAATCTCTCGAAAAGTCACTTCATCTCAATAAAAAATTGCATGCCAATACTCAGGAAAATACCCCCTGCATTTTATTTACCCCCAGCGATCCCAATCTAGAAATTACCTACATTTCTGATCAGATTCGCGGCCTTCTGCAAGAGTGAATTTCTGCGAAAGAAATAGCCATTATATATAGAAAAAATGCCCAAGGAACCCTTTTGGCTGATCATTTTCGTCGAGAAGGCATCGCCTTTCAAAAACTTCATGGAGAAAATTTATTTCACATCTCTTTTACTCAAACTTTACTTAAATCTCTTCAATCTATCCTTCATCCGACTGAAAGTCAGCTCCTCTGGGATGTGTTACTTTTTTGATATTGGTGAATTTGATTTTCTGATATACTCCAATTACAAGAAGAAAAATTGCGATGAGAATCTCTCTGGGATGCACTGCAGAAATCGAATATGATGATGTTGAGTCGTCCTCGAGAGACATTTTTTTCTCTCATACCAAAAGTTGGAGAACTTTCTGCTGTAGAGTTTTTTGAATTATTTCTCGTCAAGACTGATCTGCGTGAATATATTAGAATGCAGGAAAATTACCTTGAAATGCTCAATGTACTCAATGCATTCTTTAACGAAATAAAGAGATTTAATTTTCTCTATCCAATGGAGAGCATACGAGAATTTATTGCGTATTTTTCTGATCTTGAAAAATATCATATCAGTCCCCACACACAGCCTCTGAAGACCCAAGATGATGCGGTTTCCCTCATGACTGCTCATGGCAGTAAAGGGTTGGAATTTAGTTATGTTTTTCTTTTCCAGACCAGTGAAAAATATTGGGAAAAATCTCGTGATCCTGGAAAACTGAAAATTACTGTTCCACTCGTGGAAGAAAAAATTAACCCAACTATTGACCATGACTTAGAAGAAGAGAGAAGACTTTTTTATGTTGCATTAACACGAGCGAAAAAACAAATCACTATCACTGCTCTCTCCAGTCAACATGACAAATCCCTCCCCTCTCGATTTATTTATGAAATACCAGAAAATCTGCGAATATCTGTTGATACGTACACTCCTAGCAACCTTCAGGTGCTTGAATCATTAACAAAGCCACATGTTCCTGTCCATTGGGATGAGGAATCAAGAAAAATTCTTCAAGAACGAGCCAAAAATTATGTACTTTCTGTCACACATCTCAATACTTGGATACGTTCTCCAAAAGAATTTTGTGAACAGTATCTCGTGAGAAAACCTTCGGCAAAATCATATAGTGCATCGTTGGGTACTGTCGTGCATGCTCTTCTCAAAGAACAATACGAATCATATGAAAAAAATGGTATATTTCTTTCTGAAAAAGAAATACAAGAAAGCGTGGAAAAGCATTTTTTACGGGAATATCTGGGACGCAAAGAATATGAAAAAGCTTGTGAAGAGGCCAGCTCAATAGTCCTTCAGTATGTCGAAAATAAACATAACTGTCTCACAAAAAAAGCACAAGTGGAAAAATACATTGGTCATCCATTTGTCTTGGTTGAGGAAGTGAAGATGAAATGAATTATTGATCGATTGGAATTTTTGGGCAACAATCTCTACAAAGTGATCGATTTTAAAACAGGAAAAAGTGATAAAGGAAAAGAGGGCTTAGAGGATTATGAGAGGCAGCTTTATTTTTATAAGCTTCTCATAGAAAATTCCGCTATTAAATGAATGGTTACTGAGGGAATGATAGAGTTTGTAGAGGACATACAAAATGGAGAGATACAAAGAAAGATGTATAGTTTTTCTGAGGAAAAAATGGACTCGCTCCGAAAAATTATCCGTGCATTTCGTGTTTCTCTCGAGAGTCTAGATTTCCCAGAAAAAAATACTTTTTTGTTATAATTTTTGACACTCGAATTTACGTTTGAGCAAATTCAGGACAACCGGGATGCTGAATATTGGTAGCCTGTTTATTGAGGCTGTCACATGCAAGATTGGTATTTTCTTCAATGATTGGACGAGCCTTTTCGAGTTCATGGATGGATTGAACCAAGCCCACCGATGTATCTGGATTTTGTTCCTTATCTTGTCCTACAAGGACTTTTCTTCGAGCATAATCATTGTAGAGTCAGCGATCAATTTCAGCTAATGCCCGAGCGTCAGTATCAAACGAAGAGAATTCATATGGACGAGCGTATCCTTCTGGATTGGCTCGCTTGATATCTGGTAGTGTTTGCCGTAGGAATATGTATCAAAATACTTCGTAAGCGATTCTTTTCCCGGTATCTTTGACCGTTTCAGCTACTGGTTGATTGTTTGCTCTTTTTCAAAATTCTTTAAAAAACTGACTATTGAGTAAGAAGCGGGAGTTTCCGACACCTCATTTTTGTGCTTCTACGAGGGTATTAATTTGTGCATCTTTTGCTGGATCTGTTTCCGTGTTTCCTGCTATTTGCCCTCATCGATAGAGAAGAAGTGCAAATGCATCTTTCCAAATTTGGATGGCTTGAGGATATTTCCATCAAAATGAAAAAGATTTCTTCATTACTTCTCGAATGGACTCATTCTTCGGATCAGCATCGTGACATTTTTGCAGTGCTTCTGAAGTGTAGAATTTTCTCATCTCAGTGGCAAATCAGGATGGCGCAAGAGTGAATTGTGTTTCATCAAGATATTCACGGTCTGCAACATTAGTAACCAAATTTCTAAAGAATAAAAGAACATGAGATGTTTGCGCATAGGAATCGGTGAGAATATCTTGCAGAGTTCTATTTTTTGTCTTATAGAGTGATCATGTTATCTCAATATCCTCTTCAAAACGTACTGCTTGCCCACAACGACTCCCAATAAAACGTCCTGCAGAGAGGATTGTAGTTTCAATTTCTAATATAGTTGACTGATGCTGCTGTACTGAAGGAAGAAGCATGCCGGTTGTGTCAAAATAGTAACGCATATCCGATGCAAGCGATCCTATATTATATCCGAGTGATTGAAAGCTATTTAATAGTGTTTGAATGCTTTGTGCTGGTATTGCCACATCAAGATAACTTGGATATCATTCTGGCTTTACGCATTCAGAAGAAGTAGCTAAATTTTTCGCGGCTTCAAGAAGTGTTTCAATATTTTTTGTGTAAGATTCAATTGGTGGGGACGGAACCTTATCAAGAGGACAAGATGATTCTCATAAACTAATGGTAAAAACACCAAGTGTTCACAAAAATAAGAGAATTTTACAGAAGATTTGAAACATAGTATTAGTTACCACAATTAGGTTTTTCTTTTAAATAGGTTAATACTTTTTTCATATCTTCATTGTATTGTCGTACCTGCTTCATCCTTCCGGTCATCTCATCAAATGTTTTTTCGAAATGTTTGACAGAATCTGTTTCTTTCTCGTTGGTAAATGCTCGACTCTGCCCGACTCATTCATGCAGGAGTGACTGACGGTATTGTTCTGATCATCTCTCAAGAGACTCTACTGCGGCGATTGCAGGAGCATCCTCTGATCAATAACGGAGAGCAACATTTTGATAGATTTGTTCTTTAGAAGATTTGAAATTTGTTGGAGTGTCAAAATCAAGTCAGAGTCTCTTAAAGGATCGACGAAGACTATCTTCCGTCTCCTGATCTTCACGTTTTATATCTTTTTTTTCTTGCTCTTTTTTTGTTGTAGTATTACGATCCAGAAATCCCTCTAAAAATGTTGGCGTTTTCCAAAAGACAAAAATAGACACCCCACTAAATATTTTACTAAATTCAAAATTAAGGTCATTCTCTGATTCGTAAAAATTGATTGTCGGTGGTGCTTTACATGCTAAGTTTCTTTTATCGCCATTCTTGATAAGCCATTCTAATCCTCTTTCAAAAATTCACTGTAGAGAGCTGTTTCACTTCCCCTGTCCTCAGCCTAGGAAATAGTGTTTATTGGATATGAAATCAAGAGTCACACAAAATCAGCCTTCACAGTCCCCAGCGAGTTCATTTCATGAGCCATTTCATCATTCGGATCATTTTTTTCAAAGCGCCTCACCGATATCGGACAGAAGATCAATATTATAATTTTCTCATCCACCCCATGTCCCACTTCAGAACCTGCCAGTAATTATTCCAGATGCGTCATTCTGACTTGTATTTTTGTAGTCTCAAAATTCTGGCACTTCTCTGAAAAATATTTCATCAATTTTTCGTATATCATCTAATAAGTCGTACGGAGAATTATTTGTGTCACCATCATAGTAGAGCCCCATAGCAGAGGAATCACGAAAACCATCCATTTGCTCACGAACTTGTCCAGAAATATTTGCTACCATTTGTTCGATAAGAACATTAAGCGAACGGATAAGATCAGCGGTCATTTTTGAGCGGATTTTTTGATCAAGATGAGGTGCAACAACGATAGCATATGATCGGTCCGCGCTTGTAGTGGAGGGTGGGCTAGACATGAGGAATTCCTGGAGTGCTTTATCAAAAGAATCATGTACGACCTGTGCACAGCCTTCACACATTCCCGGACCATAGAGGCGGCCTAAAGTTGCGTGAGATCGGATAGCTTCATTGAGTTTTTTGGTAAATCACATAAGCGCCTCTTGTGTGTATCATGATGCGCTTCCCTGCTCCCATTTATATGCTGTAGTAAACATATCCATACCAACCCGAGTGATATCGGTTTTTTCTAAGATTTTATTTTCTTCGGCATGCACAAAAAACGATGAAAAACAAGAGCACAATACAAAGAATGTAGTAATTTTTTGGCGGGAAAAATAACAGAAAAAATCCATACAGAAACATGATACTCAAGAATGCCCGTATTTTCAATAATAAAGGCTTGCCAAGACTGAGGGAAACAATATACTCAACGCGTTTTTTATTTATTACATATTTTTATCTATGCATAATGTAGGAAAAAGAGAGAGTGAGGCTGGGAAAACTCAGTTTGATATCCATAAAACTCTCATACTTCTCAAGCCGGACACTATAGCGAGGGGTATAGTAGGAGATATTATTTCTCGACTTGAGAAAAAGAGTCTCAAAGTTGTCGGTATGAAATTTATATCTATGACTCCCCAGCTTCTCAAGGAACACTATGGTCATCACAGTGAAAAGCCATATTTTCCTAAAATTGTTGCCTATATGACCGATGGTCCTGTGTTAGCCCTTGTGATCGAGGGTATTGATGCTGTTCGACAGGTTCGCAATCTGTGTGGTGCGACAGATCCGCAATTTGCGGCTCCAGGGACAATTCGATGAGATCATAGCTGTACTATTGACTACAACCTTATCCACGCCTCAGATTCGATTGACTCAGCTGATATAGAAATAAATAGGTTTTTTACACCAGAAGAAGTTTTTGTTTATACAAAAAATGTCTACGTAAATTAGATTCATGATTCATTTCTCTATTATTACTCCACAATTTCTAAGAGCTGATAAGATTTTATCGGCTCTTTTTGAAGATACGTATTCTCGTTCTCAAATTCAAAAGGGTTTTCTTCACGGACAAATAAAAATTTGGCAGGTGTCCCAATGAAAATACAAGGCACGTGGAGAAAAATATTTTCTTCAACGAGGAGATAGAATAGAAATGGATATAAAATCTATTCCTTCTACACTTCCACCAGATTATCGACCCTTGGAGATTGTATTTGAGGATGAGAATTTTGTCATTGTGAATAAAGATGCAGGCATCAACACTCATCCAACGCCTGGATGGAACGGTCAAACAGGCACACTCGTTAACCAGCTCATTGCTCAAATTTCCGATCTTGATCGTGAAAAATGAGAGGACCGTCCGGGTATTGTTCATAGGCTTGATAAGGATACAAGTGGGCTCTTAATAGTAGCAAAAAATGATCAGTTTTTGAGAAAATTTCAAAAACTTATTCATGATCATAAAGTAAAAAAAACATATCTATGATTGATAGTCGGTAATCCAAAAGAATCACGAGGAACCATTCGCTCTTTTATCGGGAGAGATCCAAATAATAGAATAAAGATGACCATAAAACATCCTCTCGAACCACGCGAAGCAATAACGCACTACACTGTTCGAGAAACATTTATGTATGAATGAAAAAAAATGACCCTCATTGAAATCGATATTGAAACTGGGAGAACGCACCAGATACGTGTACATATGGCAAGTATTGGTCACCCAATAGTATGAGATGCTACTTACGGTAGTGCTCAGGAATGTCTCTGGGCCGAAAAATATCTTTGACTTACGAGACAATTTCTCCATGCATGGAAGCTCGATTTTACTCTTGAAAAAACCAAACATTCTTATGTTTGACCACTGAAAAAAGATTTAGAAGAAGTTCTGAAGAAATTACGCTCTTAACAATAAGAGTCTACTTTTTTATTCCTTCTTTCATATTTTTCTGCTAAGAATTTTTCTGCTAAAAAGATATCGAGGAATACGAGTATGTCCTCAAGAGTTTGAGTTCTGGATCAAAAACAAATAATATTGGCATCATTGTGGCTCCTACTTGTTCGAACAATTTCCTCCGTGAATCCTATGACAGCACGTATACTTTTGTGCCTATTGGCTGCTATAGACATGCCAATACCGGTACCGCAGATGAGAACACCCCTCTCCGTCTCTTCTCTTATAAGGGATTGACACACTGGATGTGCATAGTCTGGGAAATCATCAAGTGGATCGAGGTCTTTTGGTCAAAAATCGAGTACGTGATGTCCTTTTTTCGTAAGGTAATTTCATACGGCTTCCCGAAGTGAAAATCCAGCATGATCATACGCAAATGCTATTTTCATAGAGACAATTTTTTACTGTATTCACCCAGTATATATCACAAAAAAGGAAGTCAAAATATCCACAAGAAATGATATGCGTTAAAATTCCACACAGGTACGAAACCAAATATATCTGCATAGGGTGACATAAGTACTCAGAAATGTGCTGATAGAGATGTCAGAATAGCGATAATAAGCCATTTATTTATATGTATATCAAAAGGCTTTAATCGAGCACAGCTCACTGACCGCATCATTTGATAAATCACTGAGCTTGTCACTGCCAATGTTTGTGCGAGAGCAAGATCAATTTTCTGAAATATGACAAAAATTGTTCCTACAACAAAAATACCTATAACTCCGGCAGAGATGATAAATCATTGTATACCGGAGAGAAGCCCTTCATTTATTGGTTTCCGTTTCATAACATCAGATTCTATTTCTTGGGTAGATAATGCAAGAGCAGGGAAACTATCGGTCACAAGATTTATCCACAAGATTTGAATTGCCAAAAAAGGAACAATATGAGGATCTCTATAGATGATAACACTTAAAACGACCAGGATAACCTCATAAAAATTACAGGCGAGGAGATATTTGACAAACTTTTTTGTATTATCATATATTCGCCTTCCTTCCTCCACGGCAGAGACTATTGATGAAAAATTATCATCTAGTAATACCATATCAGAAGCATCTCGAGCGACATCAGTTCCCCGGATTCCCATAGCCACTCCTATGTCTGCCTGCTTGAGAGCAAGGGCATCATTGACACCATCTCATGTCATAGCAATGATATGTCATTTTTTTCGAAGAAGCCGAACAATTCTCAATTTATCCTGGGGAGCAATTCGAGAAAAAACATCAATGTTTTCCAACTTTTTTTCTAGATCATCATCTGATAATTCTGCAATTTTTGTGGCATCGAGTGTATTTCCTTTGAGCCCAATCATTCTTGCGACTGCACCTGCTGTTAATTCGGAGTCACCAGTGATCATAATAACTCGTATTCATGCTTCTTGGCATGTTTTTATGGCGTCTGACACTTCTCACCGAGGTGGATCCATCATGGCCATGAATCCCAGAAAAATCAGACCTCATTCGGCATCTTTTTCTCAATAAGATTCCTTTTGAGGAAGCCTTTTGTAGGCAAAAGCTAATACCCTCTTCCCTTCCCCAGCAAGATTTTTTAGTATTTCAAAAAGCTCTTTTTTTCTCTCCTCAGAAACATTTTCTTCCCGAGAACCAAGTTGTTCTGAGTTTACGAGACCCAGGATTCTTTCAGGAGCTCATTTAACAAGAGAAAGATAGTGACCGCCATTTTCATATATCGTGGACATTCTTTTTCTTTCGCTATCAAAAGGAAATTCATGAACGAGTGTATACTTCTTTTCAAGAAAAGTTTTTTCATAACCATTAAGACGAGCGTATTCGAGCAATCCTATTTCTGTTGGATCTCAAAAAGCTTTTTCCTTTCCAGAAGAGTCATTTCCATATGATGCTTTATTACAGAGAGTAGCTGTCGTAAAAATAAGTTCTGATCACCCGGAATTCATCTTTCCATCACTGTATATATCGACCACCTTCATTTCAGAGCAAGTAAGAGTTCCGGTTTTATCCGTACAAATAACTGTAACACGCCCAAGGGTTTCAGACGCTGGAAGTTTGCGTACCAATACATTTCGTTTTACTAATCTTTTTGTCGCAAAAGCAAGGCCAAGCGCAACAACTGCTGGCAGTCATTCGGGTATCGCTGAAACAGCAAGGCTCACAGCAACTAAAAAAGAATGGATAAATGCTCATCATTCTAGTATAAGGACACCGACAGTCACGAGACAAAGTATGATAACAATCCATGCAATTTTTCGGGAGAATTCTTCTAGTTTTTGAGAAAAAGGATTTATTTCATCTTGTATTTGACCTACCATTCCAGAAATATGACCCAACTCAGTGTGACCTGCGGTTGCCACTACTACTGCCTTTCCAGATCATGCAACCGCTGTAGTCCCTTGGTAGAGCATGTTAGTTCGATCTGAAAGAGGAACTGATGAATCCAATATTTGGATATTTTTTTCTTGAGAAACACTTTCTCATGTCAATATAGATTGATTGACTCGTAAACCGTTCGAAACAATTATGCGGGCATCTGCGACAATCTTTTCTCCTTCATCAATCAGGAGAATGTCCCCAGGAACTATATGAGATGCATCTATCACCTGCATAACCCCTCAGCGCAGCACACGTGCTTGCGGTGTGAGGAGATTTCTGAGATGCTCGAGTGTTTTTTCTGTTTTGTATTCTTGGAGGACTCAGATAACTGTATTGATAAGAACAATGCCCAGTATAATACTGGCATCAATATAGGATTTTTCCAGGAGAGCTGAGAGAACGGCAGCTGCAAGCAATACAACGATGAGTGTTGAGCGTAATTGGTCAGAGATCATCGACCACAATTTGCGCCTCTTTCCTTGAGGAAGAATATTGAATCAAAATATTTTTATCTTCTCTTCTACTTGGTTTCGGAAAAGCCCTTGAGGAGATGTTTGAAATTGTTTTTGGACCTCGTTTTGGTCTAAATTATGAAAAAGCATAAAGAGATCGTACCATAATAATCATTTTCATGCAATTATTTGCGTTATTTTTACAATACTATTTTTTATTTTAAAATAGACTTTGTTTTTTTCTTTTCTGGATATAATGAATTCCATGTCAAAATGACACGGGCATCATCATGATCCAGACATTACCCTTATTATCCGAATCCCTTCGGATTTTTCTGGATGACCGGCAGAGGTAGCAGAGATATTAGAAG
>CAYPRD010000014.1:0-26894 GCA_964413195.1 uncultured Candidatus Peribacteria bacterium | reverse complement strand
ATAATTCCCAATAGAATGAAAAACAGTATACCATCAATTTTACCTAAGCCTGCTCCCGTGACGAGGGAAAATCGTCCTTCTCATCTCTGGATGTCATAAAACTTGATCAGCGCTGGGCTCAGGTCGTTATCATTAACCACGAAAGTATATCCGTGAAATATCTCGATGGTGAACGTGAGCTCAGAGAAATATTTTTCCACAATATAGGTATGATTCGTGATTGGAGATGATATTCGGTTGGGTTGGTCAATTCGCTGGTAGCTGGATGTGTTGCACAAGTTATCGTGGATAATATTCGTTGGGGTCCGGAAGAAGTGGAACATCCTCATTTACGGCTTTGTGTGAGGGTATTTGGAGAGTTCCAGTCAAAGAAAACTGCCTAATTCTTGTAGCCTATGCGCAAAAGAGCACTCCGTGCTCGCGGATTTTGCTCGATTTCATTCTGCCCAGGAGTGATGGGTTTTTTTGTTTCTATTTTGAGGACTCCAGGCTCCATTTCTTGTCCTGTAAGGGGATTAATACTTCATTTTGATTGTTCCCGAAAAAAGTGTTTCACAATCCTATCTTCTCACGAATGAAAAGATATGATAGATATACTGCCTCATGAAGACAAAAGCTTGATTCCTTTTGAGAGAAGGGATGTCAGGGCATCGTATTCCTGATTTACCGCTATCCTTAGCGCTTGAAAGACTCGGGGGAGTATGTCGGGATGTATACTTTTTATGATTGCTACAAGATCTTGTGTCGTCTTTAGGGGTGATTGTTTCCGAGCTTCTATTATCTTTTTTGCAATGTATCAGGCTTTTGGCTCATCACCATAAAGGCGGAACATTTCTGCTAATTTTTCGTAGGGCAAGGTTTGGATAAGTGTTTTGGCAGTTATGTTCATTCCATCAGGATCAAGGCGCATATCAAGAGGTCCATCGAATCGATAGGAAAATCCTCTTTCTGGGGTATCGAAATGAACACTACTTACTCATAAGTCCGCATAGAGAGCGGTGATGTGTCAGTATCAAAGATCTGCTACATACTGGTCTATGTCTCGAAAATTTCCTTTCTGAAAATATATCCTGGGGGAATGAGGATGTTTTCATTTTTTCTTTTGTAAATCGGTAATATATTTTTGTGCAAAACGCAGATTTTCCGCATCACAATCTATACCGATAAAAACATCATCTTTACCGAGTTTTTCTATAACGCCAGCGGCATGTCCTCATCGACCGAGTGTAGCATCTACAATAATATTCTTTCCTTCTTCAAAAAAATGGAGAGAATTGATTATCTCTCCATAGAGTACGGGTACATGTCACACTCATTCACTATTTGTCATCGAGCGTACAACCGTTTTTAAAGGCAATTTCAGGATTATCCTTGAGGATCTTGATATATGTATCACATTGCTGGGCCATACGTGCCGGCTCTTCTGTTTGGATCTTTTGTTCTGTTTCAGAAAGAATCTTTTTGTTTATTTCTTTTTTATCAGCCGGGGCCTTCTCAAGAGAACAAGTCAAATATTTGATAAACGGAGCACAGATTTTCTGGGCCTCAGCTCGGGTTTGTATTCATCCGGTGTCGGAAGCTCCTGTTGTAGTGTCAGTATTATTGGTTTTTCCACAGGAAAGCAAAACGATAGATGCTGTAATAATTGTTAAGAAAAGGATATTTTTTTTCATAATAAAAGATGTAGATGCATGCTACCAACTTGCTTTATCTTGTCAACGCCTTATGCTTGACAGTTTTCTATAGCAATCTCTCTTCACTCATCGTGAAGGGAAAAAGTAACTTTTTTGGTTGGAGTGATTATTCATTCCAGCCTCTCTGGCCACTCAATAATGCAGATACTCTCTGGATCATCAAATATCTCTTGTGCGCCGATTCGGAGTATATCACTCTCATGGGTAACTCGATAAAGATCGAAATGGTGGAGGTTTTCTGGATAAGATTGGTAGTATGTATAGGTTGGTGAAGGTACGACGAGGTGAGGATCGCGGAGAAATTTTCGTATTAATCCCTGTGCGAAAGTGGTTTTCCCGGCACCGAGAGTTCCTTGCAAAAATATTCTATCTCCTGGATGGAGCGTAAATAAAATTTTTTCGAGTTGTTCTTTTTTTACGAGCATAAAGTAGGGAAGATGTCTTGGTATTTTTTTGTGTATTTCTGGTGCTGTTCGAGAAGAAAAGTAGATAATTTTTCATAGTTCTCCTCTACATCCGCGAGAAGAACTTTATGATCCATGTTTTCATCCAAGCGATATTTCCATTGAAGCTCTTGCAAAAAAGCGTCTGTCTTATGACTATAGCTCATGGCAATGAAGGGCCGATGATGAGCCATTGCGAGTACCATGCTGTGGAGTCTCATACTCATAATTATGTGGCATTCCGAGTAATATGAGAGAGTTTGCTCAATCGTTTGAGCTATAAGCACGCCAGGGAATAAAAATTGTTGCATATAGTATCCATCGTGTGATTTTTCGTCTTCTGGATGAAGAGAATGGGGGAGAAGGACGATTGTATAGGTGCGAGAAAGATAGTGTATCATTTCTGCAATGAGACTGTCTTTTATATATCATTTTCGTAGAGCTATACCAATCATTTTTTTTGATGGAGAGGTTCATTTTGATTGGAAAGTTGTCACTGGATCGGGAAGAATTTTTGATGCGTAGCCAATAGTCTTGAGAGTTTCTTGACTCTGTATATCTCGGACAGTTATGTGTGAGTTTTTGAAAAGACCAGAGGAGAATTTTTTCAACGCCTTTGGGTGGGCGGTAATTCAGACGGAGAGGTAGGTAATGGGCTTTTTGAGGAATTTGATTATTTTTGCCCGTAACCACCAGAGAACGAGTGGATTTCCAGGGTCTTCATCTTTATTGTACAAAAGACCACCTCATCAAACATACACCCTATCTGATCGGGAAATAGTTTGTACCATGCGCCAAAAAAGAACAGCGTTTTTCCAGAGATTTTTTCGTATTTTATTTGGAAAGTATTCTTGCAACTCTATATTCTCCTGTAGTTCTTGAGAATGGAGAAAACGTTTTGTTCGGGTAATATCATGAGAAAATACGATAATCTGGACCCCTTGAATGTATTTTTGAAAGTAGCGTATTTGGCACACTGTAATCAGTTCATCACCGAGGTTTTCAGCACCAGTTGCAGTGAAAATACATATCTTCATATTATCTGTGATGAAGATTTCTTATACACCAGATCGTTCTGTCACCAATTCATACGAGATGTTCCGGTATCGAAGGTATGAGATTTTCTACGACCTTTTTGTCATATCCCATTCCGGTGAGAGATGTAATAATGGATTGATCTATCTCCGAATAAATCGGGGCAGTTCTGGTCATTCTTTTTTGATCGGCGGTCATATGTTGAATCATCTCGGTATCTATGTTTCCTCGTAATTCAACGATAATTTTGTTTGCTAATTTTGGTCAAATTCCACTCGCTCTTGTCAGTCTCTTGCTATCTCAACTTGCAATTGCTTGCATGATTTCGTTCTTTCATAGTTCGAGGAGTGAGAGGGCTCCTTTTGGTCATAAACCATTCACCGATAAGAGCTTGCTAAATATTTCGCGGTCTTCTTGTTGGTCAAAGCCTATGAGTCGATCACCCATTTCTGTCTGGTGGTGATAAATCCATAACTTTAATGTATCGCCGATACTTTTTAGTCCAAGAGTTTTTCCAGGAACAGTCACGGTATATCATATCCCATTGACCAAAAGTGTGATGTCGTTATTTTTTTGATATTCCAGAGTTCCTATCAGGAGAGAAATCATAAAGAAAGGAGATTATTCAACCGTAACACTTTTTGCTAAATTTCTTGGCTTGTCTATTGGGCGGTCAAGTTTTTTGGCTGCATAGTAGGCGAGTAATTGGCAAGGTATAACGGTCAAAAATGGATAGAGAATATCCATTGTTTTTGGTATTTGGATGGTGCTCTCATCATCGGTTCCTATCGTGTATACTTTACCATTTCTAGCTTCCACCTCATGAATGGCAGAAGCAGTCTTTTCATACAATGCATCACCAGGATTTAACACAATACTGGGGTGAGCATCATCTATGAGAGCAAGTGGTCCGTGCTTTAACTCGCCTGCTGGATATGCTTCAGAGTGAATGTAGGTGATTTCTTTGAATTTTAGAGATCATTCAAGCGCGATAGGGGACTGATAATATCTTCCCAGAAAAAAACAATGCTCAAATTGGGTAAGCTCTTCTGCAATTCTCTCGATCATCTTTGTATTCCCCAGAATAGATCGGATACTTTCTGGTATCGCTCGAAATGCCTTCAATATTCTTGATTTTGTGAGCACGTCAAGCTCTTTTCTCTCGCCTATTGCTACTGCCATCATAAGAAGAGCAGTAATTTGGGCTATAAATGCTTTTGTGGATGCAACTCCAACTTCTTTCCCGGCATGAGTAAAAATCCCTGCATCTGTTTCTTGCGCTATAGTTGATCCAGGAACATTGACGATTCATAGTGTTAATATTCCCCTGTGTTTTGCTTCACGTAAAGCCGCTAAAGTATCGGCAGTCTCTCATGACTGAGAGATGACCAAGAGAGCTGTATCCTTGCTCCAGAATTGTTTTGCATAGCGGAATTCACTTGCAATCTCAACACGACAAGCAATACCGCCTATCTCTTGGAGGAAATTTTTACCAACGAGTCCAGCATAATAGCTTGTTCCGCATGCAACGATAATAATTTCTTTTTTTGTGAGCAATTCCGGAAGAACACCTTTTATGCCCCCCAGAGTTACTTTTTCTGTTTCAAAATTTATACGTCCTCGGGTAGTATTTTCTATTACTTCAGGCTGTTCCATTATTTCTGCCAACATAGCATGAGGGTATTCTTTCTGATCAGATGATTCTTGAAATATTTCCAATTTCTGTACTTCACGGTTTATAGCTTCACCATTAATTGATTCGAGAGTATAGGTGCCATCATGGTGAAGTGTTGCAAGCTCTCCATCTTCCATAGGAATAACACTCGGGTCATTTTCTACAAATGCGTGGGGATCACTTGCCACCATTGCACCGCCTTTTATGAGACTGATCATGAGAGGGGATCATCTACGTACGGCATAGAGCTTGGTTGGCTCATCAGGGAAGACGATAGCAAGACCGTATGTACCGGATACTTGAGAGAGAGCCAAGATAATAGCTCTTTTTTTATCATGAGCAGTTGTGAGGCAGTATTCAATAAGATTTGCGAGTATTTCTGTATCGGTTTGTCCATAAAAGGCGTAGCCTTCCTGTAAGAGTTTTTCTTTTATAAATTTGTAGTTTTCTATGATCCCATTATGTACGATATATACTTTTTTATTCATGCTATAATGCGGATGGGTATTTTCGGTCGTTACTCATCCGTGCGTTGCCCATCGAGTATGGGCAATTCATACGCAACTTTCATTATCGGTTGTGATATGGGGTAAAAGATTGCTCACTTCACCTATCTCTCTTACAAGACGTACATGAGATTCCTGGTCTATTGTAGCGAATCCAGCAGAATCATAACCACGATATTCGAGATTTTTAAGTCCCTGGTAGAGAAGTGGTTCTGGGTTGTTTTTTCCAATAATGGCGACGATTCAGCACATATTCCAGTATTTTCGTCTTTTTTCTGGGATTGCAAGCCTGTTTAATAAACAAGTTTCCGATAACACTCTTCACAGACGATTTTCTCCTTTCTGTCTGGACGATATGAAGTCGTGATATCCTCTCCACATTCGCTGCATTTTCTTTGAAATATTTTCCTTGGATTGCGCTTATCAGTGCGATCTTTATGTCTCTGGTCTGGATGTTTTTTTGGCAGTGGTATATGATTTTCTATATGAAAGACGAGTTCTTGTTTGATGATTTTGAATGGTTTTTTGGTGGTTTCACATTGTATGATTCCTGCGAGTACTTCTTCTATGTTCTTCTGGGCTTCTTCATACCCAACGAGTTTTTCATCATAGTTTTGTATAGGAAGTATGGTATAGTATGGACCATGGTAGGATGATGTCTCTTCTTCTCCTTTCCATTTCCATCCATGCTTTTTTGCTTCCGATTCGGTCAAAGGGAAATGTTCAATGGCAACTGTCTCATCATATCAGAATGGACTTATCTCTGTTGGGAAAAATTCCCCCCATTCATGAGTCATAATCATATGATCAATAATTTTTCCACAAAGTACTTCGTATTCGTGCACTGAGTAGGATTTATTCATGATGCAGTGATGAGATTTTTTGAGTGAAGAGCAACCAAAGAGATTATGTCCAGCATTTGAGCAAAAGTGACTATAAAATACGTCCGAATTTCCTGAGTATATGTAGGCTGAAAAGGCAATATTATTTCCATCAACGGATGTGCTTTCGTAGTCCCAGGCACCGAGAGATCAAACAATATCATATGAATTATTGGTTTGCCCAGGACAAAGAGTTATATATTTACAGTCCACGAGTCATTTGGCCGCAAAACTTTCGTAGGTATTTTTACATCCATGGAGAAAATCTCCGGTACATGATTCGCAGTTGATATTATTTGTATCCCTATAGATAGCATTTTTCATAAAAGTTTTGACTCGATCTCGTATAGGTGCTTGGATTTTTTCAGATGATTTCCGGTACTCCTCCACTCTCTTTTTATATACATCTTCTGAAAGTGATTCGTTGAAAAAATAATATGATTTATTACGCAAATTTGTACAACCGAAGCAATCATGACAACCGCTGCAATCAAAACAAAATAACATGTCACGAGAATCACGACAATCAATACATTCTTGCAATCCGAAACAACTCGCACAGCCGATAGATTCGTAACAGTATTCACACTTTTCTACATTGAGGCAATCAAAGCAATTCTTTGATTCAAATGAACCGTAGAGATGTTCGCAATTTTCTGAGTAATCTGTACAGAAACACAGGTAGCAATTTTTGAGATAATAACATTGGTTACAGTAGTCAGCATTTTCTCAAAATCCATTTGCAAGCGCTGGCTTTGGTGTCTGTTTCATAAGATCATCAAACTGCGCGAAAAATGGCCGAGAGAAATCAAAATCTGCGCAAAATTCATAAGGATCCCAGTCATCACTATTCCAAACTTTCGGATCATAAACGGTATAATTTTTGTCGTGAGAATATGTCGAGATGATTTGATTACCTGTTTTAGCGCATTTTCCATGATAGAGTTTTCGTTCATTTCTCCATGAGAGAGCCTTCGTCGCATCCGTTCGTCCGGACAGAGTGTCGGACTCGGTATCAGATATTTCTTTCACGCGAAGGTAGGGGAGATGCTTTCATAAAATTGGAGATCTTTATCAGTGACAAAAAATTCCTTCTCAGAAAGACGGCAATTTTTTTTCTCGACAATTTGTTCATGAGGAGGTATGGGAAACATAGAAGAAATTATAAAAATATTTTTTTCTGAAAACATGACTCACAGAGAATTTTCTCGCTTCGAGAAGGGGAGAAGACTGTTTGTATATTTTTACTGCATTCTGTACATATCCTTTGATAGAGTATTCGTGGGTTTCTTAGTTGTGTGCGGATTTCATGTCGTGCATTTGGACATAATGTCGGGAGTGCGATGTTATTTTCAATATAGAAAGCCAGTTCTGGCTTGATGATTTTAAATGGTTTACCGGTCTTCTCGCACGATATGATTCCATCGAGACAGGCCTGAATATTTTTCTCTGCTTTTTCATACCCTACTTCTTTTTCATCGTATTCTCGGATTCAGAGAGGGGAGTAATATTCTCCGTGATAGCTGGATATCTCGTCATCTGCACGCCAATTATATTGTTTTTTTATTGCCGCATCTCTCTCTATGGGGAAGTAATCCTGGGCAACAGTTTCATTGTATCCAAAAGGTGATAGAGCATGGGGGAAAAATTCTCCCCATTCTCCTGTATGTGTCATGTGGTGTATTATTTTTCCACAAAGAGTTTCGTATTCTTTTTGGCTGTATGATTTGTTGAAAATACTTTTCTCCCCATGTTTAATACCGCAACACCCTAAGAGATCTGAACTAAACATGCACTGATCGCAATAGATGAGATTTTTATTGCTGTCCCATGATTCATTGCAAAAAAGCATATTTGAACAACCTCGACCAGAGGCGTGTACCTCGTATAACCAAGAATTTCATTGTCACCAATAACAAAAATCCATGCAATTCTTTGCATTGTGGAGACTCTGGCAGTATCGACAATCTTCTGCAAGGATAACATCAAAAACATCGAATGAGTTTTTTGATTCGTTGATATGGTCTCCACTCACCTGTTCATTTTTTATCCCAGAAAAATATTTTACGAACATGTGATTTTTTTCTTGTTCAAAGGTTTTTTTTAATTGATTCAAGATGTCATGATGAGAGAACTGAGTTTTGGAGAGTAATTTTTTGTACTCTTGTGGAGAATATTGTGTGTTTTTTATACAAAATTCTTTTTGTATAAGGTTAGTACAAAAGAGACAGTTTTTGCATCCTACACATCACTTCAGAAAGTAAGAGTCACTACAATTTTTGCATTCCTCAGACCAAAAAAGTCTTTGACATTGATAGCAATCAACGCATTCGTACATTACTTCGCATGTATCAACATTTGTTGTATCGATGCATTGATATCAAAAATTTAGAAATGATCCATAGTAGGAATCCTCGCTTCCATTTGAGGAATAAAGGAGATAACAATTTTTACAATCAGAAGCTCGGTTACAATATTCACTATTCTCCATATTTCCCTGCTGCACTCTGGCCATGCGAGGTACACTTCTCATAAGTTCTTGGAATTGTGAAAAAAATGATTTTCAGAAATCAAAATTTCGACCGTATTCATATGCGCTCCAATCATCACCATACCATAATGTTTTGTCATACACTTTGAAAATACTGTTGGTTGGGTACTGTGCAACAATTTGCTTACCTGAGAGATCACATTTTCGGTAAAAAAGACTTCTTTCGTTACGAAAAGAGAGCCGCCGTATCATTCGCTCTGTAGGACAAAGTCATGGTGTCGGAACCGAGTATTTTATATCATCAAATATGGGGCTGATTGTATCAAGAAAATTCTCTTCCCATGCATCGATGGTAAATTTTTTTCAGGAAATTTTGCAAGTTTTTTGCATTGTAAGAGAGGGTTAGTAAACAAGTTTTTGGTAGCATGACTCGCAACATACTTTTTCGGTTCTTTCAGGTGTATAGGTAGTGATGATCTCTGTTCAACAATGACCACATTTTCTCTCGTACAACTTCCTTGGATTTCTTATTTCTGCTCTTTCATTGTGTCTTTGGTTTGGATGTTTTTGCGGAATGGGTATCTGGTTTTCAATATAAAATGCTAATTCTTGTCGTATGATTTTAAATGGTTTTCCTGTCTTTTCACATTGCAATATACCAAAAAGTAGTTCATCAATATTTTTCTGGGCTTGAGTGTATCATACTATTTTTTCATCGTACTGATCTATTGTGAGAGGACTGTAGTATGGTCCGTAGTATGATGATATTTCTTCGATTCATTTCCATGTCCATCATTTGGATTTAACGTCTCTTTCAGTCAAAGGAAAATACTCCTGAGCCACTGTTTCATTATATCTAAATGGACTTAATTCATGAGGAAAAAACTCTCCCCACTCTCCGGTGTCTTTCATGTGATCCACGATGTGACCACAGAGTTTCTCGTATTCTTGGGTTGAGTAGGGTTTGTTCAGAACGCAATTTTTACCATGATTGAGTCCTATACAGGCAAATAAATTTTCAGAATTATTACACTGATCACAGTAGTAGATATTTCGACAATAGTGGCTTGCCATATTCCAAGCGCTATTTTTGACACTGAGTGTTGAGATAAGTTCGTATGACCACTCGGGATGGTAAAGTGAATAATTCATGTCCATGCAGTGTTTTCACTCGAGTACGTCATAAAGGTATTTAGATTCTTCACAATCATTGATATTGAAACATGAGAAGCAATTTTTTGAGTTTGCGAGATTATCTCCCACACAGTTTTCACAATTTAGACGATAATAATCACGATGTATAGCATTTTGCGTAATTTTTCGGTACTCCTCGATTGCCCTTTTTCTATCATGGAGAATTTCTCTTTTGATTTTTTCGTATTCCTCGTGAGTATGTGATGTATTGTAAATATGGTATTTTTTTCAGCGTAGATTATTACAAAAAATACATTCTGAACATCACTTGAGATTGAAGCTATAGAAACAGTTATCACAATTTTCTGTATACATACAATATTGAAGCATACTCGACTGATAACAAAATGTGCATTCGTACATGGTGATACTGTTGTATACAAATGTGGTATCAAGAGCAAATTGCGAATATTTTGTAAATAAATTATAAAAACATTTATAGTTTCCCTCTCCTGCTATATCAAGGTAGCAATCTTTGTCATCTCAACAATAATTACAAAAGTCGCTATTTTCACAGTTTACGAGATCAATTCCTATCCGCGGTACAGTAAGGGAAAGGTTATAAAACTGCTCGAAGAATGGTTTTGTAAGATCGATTGATCGTGCATATTTTCATCTGTCCCAGGTGTCTGAATACCAAGATTTGGGTTCGTAAATAACATATGAAGATGATGAATCATACATGGAAATGAATTGCTTTCCTGACAAATCACATTTCCTATGGTAAAAATTTCTTTCATTTCTCTGACACAATCTTCTTCTTAGTCGTTCATCAGGGCAGAGCGTGGGGCCGGGTACTAGATATTTTTTTCACGCAAAGATAGGGGAGATTTTCTCATAGAATTTGTGATCTTTATCTGAGATAGAAAATTCCTCTCCAGAAATTCTGCATTTCTTGGTTTCTACGGTGTTTTCTCACGGAGGGGTAAATGTCATATGAGAAATTAATGAACGAGTGTGAGGTAGCAGGATTCGCAGACGACATTCTTTGTTATTGGTTCGTAGGTCGTTTGGATGTATGTTCCACAATTATCACATTTTCTTTCATGGAGAGTCTGCCCATTTCTCAGGCTATTTCTTTCCTTATGCCTCTGGTCTGGGTGTTTTATTGGTAGAGGTATGGTATTCTCGATGTAAAAGGCGAGTTCTTGTCTGATAATCTTAAATGGTTTCCCTGTGACTTCGCACTGTAGTATTCATCCAATAAGAGCATCGATATTTTTCTGTGCTGTTTCGTAACCTACATTTTTCTCATCGTATTGATTTGTCTCGAGTGGTGTGATAAATGGCCCATGATAAGATGATGTTTCTTCTTCTCATTTCCACTTCCATCATCTTTCTCGCACGTCAGTTTCTGAGAGAGGGTAATATTCATTTGCTACTGTTTCGTCATAGCCAAAAGGAGAGAGCCAAGTAGGGAAAAATTCTCACCACTCACCGGTACTTTTCATATGGTCTATAATCTTTCCAGCCATAATCTCATATTCAGCGACTCAGTATGATGTGTTGAGAATGCAGTGATCGTTCTTTTTGAGAGAGATACATCCGAAATTATCGTGAGAGTTGAAGCAAGATATACAGTAGAGATGATTACTGCAGGTCCAATTTTGTATACAAAAACTATTATTCGAAGCATCTATGCCTGTATTGATACATTCATAAGCCCATTCGGAATTACGTCAAACAGTTGAGACATCCATGTTATTTTTGGAGTTTCTCCATACGTGTTCAGCATATTTACAGTTTTCTGCATCATGAACGTGGAAACACTCGAGGCAGTTTTTACCATTTCTCATGTAGTCTCCGATACAATTTTCACCCTGGATGATATGTCCAAATTTCTTTGGAAGTGTATCTATGAGTTTTTGCTGTTCTGAGAGATATTGTTTTTGTTCATGTGTGCTAGAGTTGAGGAATTTTTGTAAAAAAGCTTCAAACTGTACTGGCGTGACTTCTTGATTAAAAATACTATAGGACTTATTTATGAGATTAACGCATCAAAAACACTTATAGCACGACATACAATTTGAGAGATAATAGCTTTCTCGACAATTATCACAGTTTTGGCTCCAAAAAAGAGAGTGGCAATTGTAGCAATCACTAATCTCGTAGCAGTATTTACACTCATGAATAAAAGAACAATCCAGGCAGTGTTCTGATTTTTGGAACCAGCAGCCATACTCACAAAATTCATTATTCGATGATTCGTAGATGAGATAACAATTTCGACAGTTAGCGGTGAGATTGGTAAATTCACAGTTTTCATTTTGAGAAGTGATCACATTGATTTGAGGTACACGACGGTGTAGTTCTCCTAGTTGTTCGAAAAATGGACGATTAAAATCAAACTGAGAACCAGAATCGAGAGGATTCCAATCATCACTCCACCAGACCTTTTGATCATAGACTTTATACGGCTTGTCAGGTGAGTAGATGGCTATGAGAGAATTTCCTGTTTTATCACATTTTCTGTGATAGAGCTTTCTCTCGTTTCTCCAGGAGAGCCTTCGTCTCTTTCTTTCTCCAGGAGAGAGAGTGGGGGATGGAAGCAGGTATTTTTTCCCTGTGAAAATGGGTGACTTTTTATCGTAATATTCGAGGTCTTTGTCAGACACAAAAAAATCTTTTCCAGATATTCTGCATTTTTTTCTTTCCATAATTCTTTCGTTTGGTGGAATAAATGACATAATTAAAATTAATAAACAAGTTTTTTATAACACGCTTCACAGACGACCTTTTTCGGACTCTCTGGAAGAAATGTTGTAACAAATGATGATCCACAATTAGGGCATTTTCGTTCATGAAGGATCCGAGGATTCCTACTTTTCAATCTCTCCGAATGGCGTACATCGGGGTGTTTTTTTGGAATTGAAATAGAGTTCTGAATATAAAATGCCAGCTCTTGCTTGAGGACTTTAAACGGCTTATTACTTATCTCACAGAGAAGTATACCCTCGAGGAGATCATCGATATTTTTCTGTGCGACTTCGTATCATACTACCTTTTCATCGTATTGATTGATTGGTAGTGGATCATAATATAGTCCATGGTAAGAAGAAGTCTCTTCAATTCATTTCCACTTCCATGAAAGAGAGGACACTTCCGCTTGTGAGAGAGGAAAATATTCTTGGGCCATAGTTTCATCGTATCCAAATGGAGATATCTCGTGAGGGAAAAATTCTCCCCATTCACGAGTGGCCATCATGTGTGCAACTATTTTCCCACACATTTTATTGTATTCATACTCTGAATATGCTGTGTTGAGAATGCAATTTTTCGCATGTCTCATACCGATACATCCAAAGAGATTGTGACTATTTTGTGTATAGAGACAATAGGTAGAAAAAGAAGTGTTTTCGCACCATATGGAAAAAAGCGTGTTTGAACCATGACCAACAGCCATACATTCGAGGAGATAGTGTGCCTCGATATTATTCCCCATTGTGTCATAGGAATCTTTCCCAAATTTTGCTCCATCGTTGTAGCGACAATTCACGCATCCAGTTGAGTCGTAGGTCAGAAAACAATCTGTACAGTTATTGAGACTGTCTCCAAAGCAATTTTCACAATTACTGTTCGTACATCCGGGCTCGAGTATATTTTTAGAGAGAAATTTTTCTCGTATTGTTTCTACTCATATGTGATTGAGGTACTCCTGTATCTTTGCTTCGTACATTTCTGGATCAACTGGAGTGTTGAAGATAGTATATGATTTTCCAACAAGATTATCACATCCAAAACAGTGGTCGCAATTCCGACAATTTCGCAGAAACCAGGATTCTCGGCTATCACTGGTGTTGTGGGAATATCTGAGGTCGTAGCATCGACTACAATTCACGACTTCATAACATTTTTCGTTATCGTTGCAGAAAAAAACATCAATACAGTCTCGAGATTTTGAAATACCCTTTCCATAAAAACAATTCTCTGATTGAAAACATCCAAACGTGAGATAACAATTTTTATTGTATCCAGAGAAATTGGTAAAATCCGAGTTTTCTGAATCAAGATTATAGATAGCAAGAAGTGGCACTTTTTTGAGTAAACTATCAAACTGGTCAAAGAATTTTTTCTCGAAATTAAAGGGTAAACCATAATCAAATGCGCTCCACTCATCACTCCACCACACTTTTTGATCGTAGACCGTATAGGGTTTATCTGGCGAATAAATAGAGATAATCTGATTTCCAGTTTTATCACATTTTCTGTGATAAAGTTTTCGTTCATTTCGAAAAGAAAAACGTCTTCTTTGTCTCTCTTCAGGGCAGAGAGTAGGGGAGGGGATACTATATGTTTCCCCAGAAAAGATTGGCGATACTTTTTCGTAAAACTTGAGATCCTTGTCGGTCACAAAAAAATCTTTTCCAGAGATTTTACATTTTTTTATCTCTATGATTTTCTCTCCAGGTGGTGTAATGCTCATAAAATATGATAAAATAGAGAAAAAGAGAAGTATTCGCGAGAAGAATACAATCTTTCATTCTAGGACAAAACTTTGAGAGTCAAAACAATGCTGGTGAAAAAATTTTCCACCTCAGGAAAATATTATTATACTACATTCATGAATACACTTACTGAAACGCTCTCGGAGTTAGGTTTGACCGAAGAGGAAGCAAAAGTATATCTGGCCGCCCTGTCAGTCGGAACAAATCCTGCCTCCACTATTGCTCGTACTTGTGATTTAAAACGGGAAACGTGTAACTATACCCTCAAAAAGCTTGTCTCCAAAGGACTTGTATCAACAGTTTTTCGTGAGGGGGCAACATTTTATACTGCTGAGCCGCCAGAAAAACTTGTTACCATAGCCGAATCTCGTCTTCTTACCATCACAAAAACAGTACCATTACTCCAGCAGATGATGAGTCAAAAGTGAAATAAACAGGCAAAAGTAAAGATGTATCAGGGGACTTCTGGTATCGAGACAGTGATGGAAGATGTATTGAAAGTTCCAGGAGAAGCTTTGACATACACAAATCTCGGAGCCATGCTCGCGATATTTGGTGATAAAGTTACTGAATTTCGTGAGAAACGTAAACAAGCCAAAGTTAACTCCCGTACTATTTCAACTTATTCTCCAGAAGCAAAAGCGTATGTCACTGGCGGTACCCTTTTTGAGGGGGAGCAAATTCTTTTTGTTAATAATCAAGAATTTATATTTGGATCAGATGTGCTTATCTATGGTGATAAAGTCGCTATTATCTCTCTGGAGAAAGATGAAAATTTCTGATTTATTGTGGAGAGTGCTTCTTTTGCTCGTACGCAGAGAGCGATTTTTGATTTAGCTTGGATAGGGGGAAATATGTTTGTTGCACAGTAGGTATTTGATATTTTAGAGTTTTTCTTATACTCATCGTATGTCTTCGAAGAAAGTATCGATTCTTCTCATAGATGATGATCAGTGAATAGTTGACTCACTTCTTTTGTATTTGGAGCAATCTGATTTTGATGTTCATACGTGTATGCGAGGAGATACGGCTTTGGAAGTCTTCCGAGAAGTGAATCCAGATGTTGTTATTCTTGATATAAATTTACCCGGACAAGATGGGCTCTCATTTTTGAAAGTCCTCCGCTCTGAATCAAGCGTTCCTGTACTCATGCTTTCTGCTCGGGATGATCAAGAGAATATTGGTGCATCTTTTGAGTTTGAGGCTGACGACTACATTGGTAAACCTTTTAGTCCAAAAGAAGTGGTGATGCGTATAAAAGCTGTTTTACGTCGAGGAACTTCTCAAACCAATAAAGAAGGACTTATTTATAGAGATCTACGATTGATCGAGTCTGAATTGAAGGTGATACGATGAAATAAAGAGTCTATCCTCACAAAATCTGAATTTCAACTCTTGAAATATATCATTGCTCGTGAGGGAAAAGTTGTTTCTCGAGATGATTTGATGCGAGAAATCATGGGGTATGCAAATTTTCTCTACGATAGAACCATTGATACTCATATCAAAAACATTCGACACAAAGTAGGCGATGATGTCATCTTGACGGTTCGTGGTATAGGATATAAAAGTTTTTAACCCTTTTTTTATGCATTTTCTGGTCGGCCTTTTGGTCATAGCTCTTGGAGTTGTTATCTTAAAATACATTCGTCCTGTATACGAATTTGTGGGATCGTGGGCGTGGGCTGAGAAATTTTTTGGTATTTGAGGTACAATTACTGCCCTCAAATTGCTTGCTATTGTATTTATTGTCTTCGGATCCCTCTACGCACTTGGTTGGATTTAGCAAAAAATATAATTTTTACTTGTCAAAAATCATATTTTTCTATACTGAGGGGTAGATATATTTTATGAAGTCTGTAGAAGAACAGGTAGATAGCTTAGGAATCATGGAAAAACTTTCAGCTCCGGATTTTCATCACGGTGCAACCCCCCATGAGACAGCCGAGTTTTTTCGACGTATAGGTCAGCCAGAGAGGGCTGAAGCGGCTATTCGTACTGCGGATCAAACGCCTGATAAAGTCGTCTATATCCTTACTCAGCCTGGTGTGGGAGGTTACAAGAAAAGAGGCGCTTCTGGTGTGAGTTATGTGAGCGTTGATGTTGTGGGAGATCCCTTCGGAGAGGAAGTAATTACACATGAAGGTATCCATAATAGACATGAAAGGCGGTGGTGAAAAATAGATGTTCCGGGTTGGGCAACCATGACGGAAGAACGAAGAAGGATTGTCTTTGATTCGCTCGGTATTGATAATTCTTTTGATGAAGTATCTGGTATTGAAGCCTTGACTCAGTATGCGACACAACAAGAAATATGAGAGACAGAAAGTGGTTATGATGCTAGAATAGTTCCTCAGGGTATCCGTCTTTTTGAAACACTCGGTCAAAAATCTCAACGGGCTACCGTAGGATGATTCCTGAATATGGCCCTCCACGGAAATACCGGAGGTAGACAAGAGTTTGCCCATGGTGTACGAATTGGTACCAATATCATCATGCTTGAGGGAATCCTTTCCGGTAGAGTGTTCCAACCAGAACGAATTGCACGGACTATGAGTCACATTATAGAGTCGCAGAAAAAAGATTTTGTTATTCGTGATATGAGTCATGCACAACAACTAGTAGATTCTTATTTAGAAGTAACTGGGAATAATTGAGAAGAGAAATTAGTGCTTGTGGCATAATTTATGGTTTTACAATCGATGGAAACTTTTAGAATGTATCCATGGTTGCAAAAGTATATTCCGTTGTTGTCTCCGGTCTCGATGGGCAGCTCCTAGAAATTGAAGTGGACATTCACAATGGTTTACCTGCTTTCATTATTGTCTGACTTCCTGATACAGCTATCCAAGAAAGTCGAGAGCGTGTGCGATCGGCAATAAAAAATTCTCAATTTCCTTTTCCACGAACAAAAATCACCATCAATCTTGCTCCAGCTGATGTACCAAAATCTGGTCCCAATTTTGACCTTCCGATTGCTCTCGGAATTTTAGGAGAATCCTGCTGATTTGATAGAGAAATTCTTGCGGAAACCCTCATCATCGGAGAGTTGGCGCTGGATGGTATTGTTCGTCCTGTGCAAGGCGTTTTACCAACTGTTATGTTTGCCCGTGCTCGATGATATAAGCGAGTTATTGTTCCAGAAGAAAATGCCATTGAGGCTGCTCTCATACCTGATGTAGAAATTGTTCCAGTGAAAACTCTTGCCGACGCAGTTGAAATGATGGCAAAAAAGAAACCTTTTATCATTCAAAAAGCATCTCTCATATCTGATATCGTTTCCCATAATCATCATAGAGGAACTGATTTTCGTGAGATAGTATGACAAGAGCTGGCAAAAAGAGCCCTCCTCATCGCGGCAGCTGGGTGACATAACGTACTCATGGAGTGACCACCATGATCAGGGAAAACTATGCTATCCAAGGCTTTATGAGGTATATTGCCTCCTATGGCGTATGAGGAGATCGTAGAGGTAAGTAAAATATACTCCGTAGCTTGAAAACTCACTCAAGGACAACCACTCATTATTGATCGTCCTTTTCGACATATTCACCATACCGCTTCAGCGATCTCTATCGTCTGATGATGACGTGATTCTCGACCTGGGGAAATTTCCCTGGCACACAGAGGGGTACTGTTTTTAGATGAAATGCTTGAGTTTCCTCAATCGGTCTTAGAGACCCTTCGACAACCCCTGGAGGATGGGTATGTGAGTATCAATAGAGTACAGAGTAGTTGTGTATATCCAGCACGATTTATGCTTGTGGGGGCTATGAATCCGTGTCCTTGTGGCTTTTTATGAGATCCAGTTAAGCGTTGTATATGTCAACCGTTTCAAATAGAACGCTATAGAAGCAGAATATCATGACCACTACTTGATAGGATAGATATATTTATTCAGGTCCCGCGCGTTCATATAGATGAAATAGCATCTCGACCATCTCCATCTCGCTCTTCCGATGAATTGCGTGAGAATGTTATTCGAGCCAGAAAACATCAACTCGATCGCCTGCAAGAATATGGAAAAATCTCTAATGCAGATATGGATAATACGGAAATAGAAAAGTTTTGTGCTCTTTCGTCTGAAGTAGGACACATACTTGAACGTGCTGTACAGAAAATGGATTTATCCACTCGATGATACTACCGTACTCTCAAATTAGCACGTACTATTGCAGACCTTGAAGATGCCAATGAAATACAGTCAGGACATATTATAGAAGCACTCTCATATCGTGAAAAAATAAATTCTTATGCGGTATAGTTTTTTATTGATTTTTTTCTTATTTAGTGGATGTTTTTGGCCAAAGTCCTCATTTTGTACTGTATCTCTCGATAAAATGACATACAATCTAGAAATAGCTCGTACTCCAGAAGAGCAAGAAAGAGGTCTTATGTATCGAGATAGTCTCTGTCCGGAATGTGGTATGATTTTTGTGTATTCAGATGAACGTCATCGTTCTTTTTGGATGAAAAACACACCCCTATCACTTGATATCTATTTTTTTGACTCCCAAGGGAAACTTGTAGATAAGACACTGAAAATGGAGCCTTTTTCACGTACAGTGTACACATCTCTTCCTGCTCAATATGTGGTAGAGATCAGCGCTGGATCTGAACCTGTAGATCATCTTAGCTCTGATTGTCTTTATCAGTAAAGTGGCTCTGTATAAAATCTTCACCTTCTTCTTGTCATCAGCACCTTTCCTCCTGGCCTATCCCAATCATCTACTACTCGCCCTTTTTTTCTATCTCTTAATGTTTTTCATACTCTCGTCTTTACTAATTCAGAGGAGAGTTGCACTGCTCCAGGAGTGCGTTGTAACAGCTCTGGAAGTGTTAATTCTCAATCTTCCCAAAGCTTCTTTGTTTCTTCATCCGGGAAAATGAATCATAAATTTCTTCATCCGAATTGTTCCATATAAATAATTATATGTATTTATAAATAAAAGTCAAATATGCATTTTGTAGCAACATGTATCCGAGGGGTAGAGTCTCTCGTGCGAGCCGAGCTCGAGCGTCAAAAAATTACTGTTACGTATGGCCAGGATTGCATGGTTGGTTTTGAGGGTGATGACATGACCTTCATCAAAGCCAATTTATGGTCTCGGGTTGCTAATCATATCTATATCGAAGTAAAAAAGGCCCCTATTTTTGATTTGGAAAGTTTTTTTGAAACGGTTGTTTCCCAAAACTGGTCGTCCTGGATACCCCTTGGCACACCAATACATATATCGGCCACAAGTATTGGCTCATATCTCACTCATACACCTACGCTTCAATCTCTGGGAAAAAAGGCCATTATTCGATCACTTTTTTGAGGTCAGGATGAGCAGTGGAATGAAGATTCTCGTCATCATCCTGTAGAAATATTTTTCTTACTTGTACGAGATGAATTACATGTACTGGTCAATACTTCATGAATGGCACTGCACAAGAGAGGCTATAGAAAAAACACTACCCTCGCTCCTATGAAAGAATCTTTAGCTGCAGCATTGATACTTTTCAGCGGATGGAAATTTTCAACTCCATTCTTTGATCCATTCTGTGGAAGTGGAACTATTCCCATTGAGGCTGCCCTGATTGCTCGAAATATTGCTCCAGGCCTTATGCGTGAGTTCGATTATCTTTACTTTCCCTGGGGAAATCTCGAGTATCATAAACAAGCACAGAAAGAAGCGAGAGCAGCAATTTATGAAAAATCATACCAAATTTTTGGATATGATATTGACCCTCATGCTGTCTTTATTGCTTCTGAAAATGCATTTCAGGCAGGTGTCGGTGATACAATAGTTTTTTGAGAAAAAAATTTCCAAGATATTACTTTTCCTTCCCATGCTCACTGTGTTACGAACCCACCATATGGGAAGCGAATGACTGAGGACAATATTGGGGAATTATATCATGCCCTTGAAAAAATGTTTTATACTTCTGAATTATCTGGGGGAATCATAACATCCTATGATTCTTTTCCACAAGATGGTTCTCGGTGGTCAAAGAAAAATCTCATGAATGGGGGAGAGAAGTGTCAATTTTGGCGGAAAACTCTCGAGTAGCTGTGCTTCATAGATTTCCTGAAAAGTCTGTAATATTTTTTTTGCATATGCGCATAAAATAGAGTAATATGTCCTTATATATTTTCCTACTACTATGCAATTAGAATTCGTTTGAGCGGCACAGACAGTCACGGGGTCCAAACATATACTTCGTGTGAATGGGAAAACCTATCTTCTGGATTGTGGCATGTTTCAGGGGCGTCGAAAGGAGTCTGATGAGGCAAATCGTTTTTTCCCTATTCGTGTTGATGAAATAGATGCTCTGATACTTTCACATGCTCATATTGACCATGCTGGACTCATTCCATTGTTGGTAAAAAGGTGATTTACATGACCTATTTATTGTACGCATGCTACCCGGGATTTGTGTTCAATTATGTTGCAAGATTCTGCCAGAATACAGGTTCATGATGCTGAACATATGGAAAAAAAGATAGGGAAATCTGCTCTCGAACCACTCTATACAGAAGAAGATGCCCGCACGGCTTTAACACAATTTCGTTCGGTAAATTATGAACAAAAGGTACCACTTGCTCCGGGAGTGTTTATGACATTTCATGATGCTGGTCATATTTTGGGTTCGGCTTTAGAAGAATGGGAGATTGATGATAGAGAAACAGGTGAGCATATACGATTTTGTTTTACGGGTGACCTTGGCCGCAAACATCTTCCTATTCTCCGTGAACCAACACAACTCAAAGATATTGACATTTTGATTACAGAATCGACCTATGGAAATCGTTTTCATGATGAGCTAGAAGCGGTAGAAGAAAAGCTGACAAAAGTCATCAATGATACCGTGGATAGGGGAGGAAAAATATTTATTCCAGCCTTTGCTGTTGAACGTACGCAGGAAATTTTGTATGTTTTACGTCTCCTTATGCATCAAGGAAAAATCATGCAACTTCCTATTTATGTTGATTCTCCTCTCGCAACCAGTGCAACAGATATATTCAAGATACATCCTGAATGTTTCGATGAAGAGATTCTTACTGCCACGGATGAGTGACTGTTTCCATTCTTAGAAGGAGAAGGGGTGCGGTTTACTCGTAGTGTTGAGGAATCAAAAGGGCTCGATCGTATTAATTATCCAGCGATTATTATCGCTGCTTCTGGTATGGTGGAATACGGCCGTATTGTTCATCATGTGGCGAATAATATTGAAGATGAGAAAAATCTCCTTCTCTGTATTGGTTATATGGCGGAAAATACTCTTGGGCGAAAACTTCTGGAAGGTGCAACAGAAGTGAATATTTTTGATGAGAAAAAACAAGTAAAAATGCAAATAGCTGTCTTTAATGCTTTTTCTGGTCATGCTGACCGAAAATGACTTCTGGAATTTGCCGCTCATTGTGGTAATCCGAAACAAGTCTTTTTGGTTCATGGTGAACAGGAAGGAATGGAGGCTCTTACGGGGGGAATGAAAGAACTCACAAACCTCAAAGAAACTACTATCACGATGCCAGCTCCGGGGGATATTTATGATGTCGTACCTGGTAAAAAGTGTGAAAAATCTCCAGAACGAAACATGCAATGTAGTGGTATAGTGTGTAAAATTTAGTTACCGATAGTCACTGAACTTAAATACTGCTTCCCCAATAAGAACTTTTCCTGGAATTGTATACCATAAGTTACCAGAATTAACGCGCATATTTTCTGGAATTGACTCGATTTCTTTTCGGACAGCTTTTTCTATAGCTGGTATAATTTTTCTTTTGTGCATGACATCCCATACACGATCGACAGCCTCCGGATACCTCATAGGTGTCATTCGTACTATTTGTTCTATACGTTCGCCTATGACGCGGTAATGAAAATTCCCTTCTGATACAAGGGTAAAATCATTTGGGTCAGATGCATTTCGAAGATCTATAATGACTCGTTCATCAATTTTTGGTAATTGTGTTTCTTCCAGAATGACATGTTGTATGAGTTCATCCTGGAGATCTTGCAATCCTTCTCCAATTGGAGCTGAGATGGGGAAGACTTTTTTCCCAGTTTTTTTCTTGATCTGTTTTACGAGATCGGCGGTCATATCTGTGTCGAGAATATCAATTTTTGATACAACTATGATTTCTTCTTTTTCGAGAAGTGAGGGATTAAAGAGTCCTAATTCTTGTCTGATAGAATCATAGTCAGCGATACATTCTTCATATTTACTTCCATCGAGTAGGTGGCAAAGTACTCGAGTGCGTTCTATATGTTTGAGAAATTGGATACCCAATCATTCACCCTTGTGAGCTCCTGGTATGAGACCAGGGACGTCCTCGAGCACCATGGTCTTTCCCTTGTATTCCATGACTCCAAGATTTGGAATGAGAGTTGTAAAAGGGTAGTCTGCTATTTTTGGTCGAACAGAAGTAAGGCAAGAAATGAGTGTGGATTTCCCAGCCGAAGGCATACCGATGATTCCTACATCGGCTACAAGCTTGAGCTCCAGATGAACATCCAATTTTGTCCCCAAGTCTCCATGCTCACAGAAATGTGGAGCTCTGCGTGTTGAACTGACAAAATGAGCATTGCCGTATCCGCCTTTTCCTCCAATACAGAGACGAACTACTTCACCTGGTTTAGCCAGGTCATGAAGAAGTTTTCCACTTTCTTTCTCATATATCAGTGTTCAGACAGGGAGTTTTACTATTTTATCAGGAGCATTTGCTCCGTGCATGAGCTGTATGCCTCACCGTTCTCCATCTTCTGCGGCGACTTCTTTGACATATCGAAAATCAGAAAGTGTATTGATATTTGGATCAGCGATCACCAAAAGATCACCTCAACGCCCTCCATCACCTCCAAAGGGCCCACCTTTTGCTATGCGAGCCTCTCTGCGCCAAGAAACAATACCATTTCCTCCATTTCCTGCACGAAATTTTATATCTACTGAATCGATGAACATTTTGACTTTTTCAATTTATATTTTAAACTTAATTAAGTATAAGAAAAAAATACTCTCTGTCTATTAAATATGGTAGAGTTAGATCCTGGTTTTATTAATTCTGGTACAGTCGTCATATTTTCTCCGAACATGGATGGGATAATTTGTGTTGCAAACGAAAAATGTTGATTAATAGTCCCTCCGTGATGAAAACATGTTCCTTGAGATAAAAATATTGCAAAGACTGCTGTCCGTGAAGTAGAAGAGGAAATAGGCCTTAGAATGACAAAAGAAATAGGTAATTGGCTTGATAGTACAGGAAAAATCAGCAAAAGACCCAAAGCAGTATATTGTGATGAGTTTATTTACCCAGATGGTTCAAGGGGTCGCGATTACTTATTTCTTTTTCGGCTCTTTCAAAAATCAGGCCATCGTATTGGTAAACATGAAAAATCTGCATATTGGTTTACAGAAGAGCATTTGGTGCAGCATCTCATATTTTCTTTACAGATGGGATGAGAATGTTTCGATTTCGGTCTTCTGCCAGCGAGTACAAGGTGAATAGTTCTTCGTCTGATGAGAGATAGGTTTGGCGTGTAGATAAACCGATGGGGCTTTACCCTTCCTCAATCAAATCTGCTACGATTCGTGCGCTCTCATAGATAGTTGGTAGTCCGCTTCCAGGATGAGTCCCCCCGCCAACAAGGTAACAATTTTCTACACATTCAAACTGATTGTGAGGTCGGAAATAGAGCATTTGATCAATAGAGTGTGCGAGATTAAACGTCGCTCCCAGATACACTCACCGATCCTCCCAGTCACCTGGAGTAATAATCGCGTGGTCTACAATATGTGATTCTATATCTTCTAATCATAGACGTGTCTTGAGAGTATTGAGTATATTATTGTACCACATATCTTTTTTCTCTTTCCAGTCTTCTTTCGATCGGAGATTGGACATAGGAACGAGGACATATATTCCAGAATGTCCTTCTGGTGCGAGAGTTTTATCGAAAATAGAAGCGTTTCGGACATAAAATGAATAATCGTTCTCATCTACAGGCTGATAGTGATGTATCTGGTCGAGTTGTGTTTTATAATTTTTTGCAAAATAGATGGAATGAAAGGGCAGATCATAGAGCTTGTCTAGTGCGAGATATATCATATATGTTGAACAAGAAAATCATTTCTTATCGAGTTCTTTTTTGTTGTATTTTTGAACATCTTTTTCTTCAAAAAGTTGATTCATAGCTGTTCCAAAATCAGCATTGATCACGACAGAATCATAGGGTATCTTTTCTCCACCTAACAATCCAATGCCTACGGCCTTTTTATTTTCTGTGAGGACTTTCTTGATGGAAGTGTTGAGATGGATAGTGGTTCAGTTTTTTTCTGCTACCTTCTTCATTGCATGAGAAATTTCTGAGAGTCATCCAGTTGTATGATAAATGCCATATTTATGTTCAGCGTAGGCAAGCATCGCAAAAAAACCAGGACAATCCCATGGAGACATGCCCAAATATTTCGCCTGAAAAGTAAAACAGAGCTTTAATTCTTCTTTAGTAAAATAACTCCCCAATACATCATATATTGATTTTCCAAGAGAGAGGTAAGGGAGTACTTTCACGAGATTAGGTGCATTTTTCAAGACGCTCTTGAAACTTCCATAGTCTGCTTTGAGACAAGGATACATTTTTTGCAATCGCTTCTCTTCATGGGCAAGGTATTTATCAAATCCTTTTTCTTCTCCCGGAAACATACGTGCGATAATCTCTCGCATTTTTTTGTGATTACTCGTCATTGGAACAGTGTGCTCTGCAAAATGGAGCTCATACATGGGGTCGACTTGTTGAAAATCGAGGTAGTCTTGCGATTTTTCTCATGACAATTCAAATACCTCATCGAGGATATTTTTCATAAGGAGAAATGTTGGCCCGACATCAAAGTGATATTTGTCTGCAAGTGTGAGTCGACTATTTCGACCTCCGATATGATCATTTTTTTCATACAGGTGAACTTGGTGTCATTTTTTGGAGAGAATCATGGCTGCCGTAAGACCGCCGGGGCCGGCTCATATAATTGCAATTTTCTTTTTCATGACGGTATTATAAAAATATTTATTTCATGTCGAATTATTCTCTGCGTATTTTCAAATACATACTCCAGAGACCTTCTCTATTTTGCAAGTTTTTTTACTTGCAAACAAAAACCACCTCTTAGAATCATAGCATACTTTTTGTCTTTTTATGGTTTTTACTCTGACTCGCGAAGATGCTTCGAAAATGCTTGGCGTCTCGACTCGTACCATTGACCGATATATACATTCCGGAAAGATACGGACAAAACGAGAAGGGAAACTCATTATGCTTCATAAAGAAGATATAACGCAGATGAAAGATGGGGGAGTACAGACGGATTATGAAGTTATTGCACCAAAACCAACTCTTGTACCGAGTGTCGGATATGACCCCCGAGAAGCCCAAAATGAGATTTTGCGGACTCTAGAAACCATCATACGAGAAAAAGATATGCTCATACAGGAGCTGACTTTCAAGCTTGGGAAGTTAGAAGCCGATATAGGAAATTCAGTTCCCAAATTAGAACACAGAAAAACAATTCTTGCACTTGAGGAGGCGCAACACAATCGTCTACAAGATATGGACCTACTTGTACAGGCAAAACGTGAAATGGAAGGAAAGTTTCAGAAAGAAAGACTTATTTCAACATGCCTTATGATAGGGGTTTTTGTGCTTTTGTGTGCGTGTGTTTTTCTTATGTTTCATTTTTTCAATATTCGTGGTAGTTTTTCTCCTCTTCGTTAAATATGTGGGATAACCTTACATATTCGGCTGACGCCCTCATCATACTCCTCTACATTATTTCATTGGTGATTTTTTTTCTTTCCTGACCCCATAAGGTATATGAGGCAATATTGGGTTCACTTATTGCTGTAGGAGCCTATTTTGCCATCTATCATTTCACTTTTACACAAGAGATATATACCAGCAGATTAATGTGGTGAAATTGGTCTATAGAGCATCGTTATAATATTCTTTGGTGGCTGAAGCTAAGTTTTCCGATACTCTATATTGCTACACCACTTACTCTCGGAGTGAATGTTATTGGTGTTGTACGGTGAACATTCTTTTTCTTCATCAAGGTCTTTATTCTCTCAGCTTTTTTTGTTATTTTTGGTACAGCTTTATTTTTGTCCTTATATTCTCTTGATGGACCATTTGCAATTGCAGCAATTTTACCCGGAGACCCAAGACAGATACTGTATCTGAAAAATTCCTCCATTGCTTCTTTTATTTTCACCTATCAGCACCTTATACTTTTCGCCGGATTTCTTTTGGCTTTTTATAAAATACTTTTTTCTCATTGGCTCACAAAAATTTTGTTAGTGTTCTCCCTTGTCTACGTGAAAGCAAATGAGATTTTTGGAAAGAAACATTTCGAAGATAGTGTCCATGTTCATGACACTGAACCATCCCACGAAGAAAGTTCAGGAGACGAACACCATTAAGAGAGATGATTTATATTTATATTATACATAATACTATATAATTATATATAAAAATTATAGTCAATTTTAAATA
>CAYPRD010000013.1:0-27244 GCA_964413195.1 uncultured Candidatus Peribacteria bacterium | reverse complement strand
GCCCGATACAGACATCGTGCGAAAAGCAAAGATGATTCCACAGGCGCCGATAGAAACCGGTCACCCCCTTTACGAGAACAGTGTTGTGAGTTATAGGTTTTTTACCTGAGAAATCAATGATTTCAGAGGGAAGCACGATAGTTCATCTCACAACTTTATTTATTATACACATTTTTCTTATTTTGTGTAAAGAAAGTGTGAATTTCATGCGAAAAGAAGTTGCAACCACGTTGTGCGACGAGTAAAATAACATCATGGCTCGTAATATATTTTTGACTCCCGAAACAAGAACGGAAATACCAGAGATACCCGTGACAGGAGAAAAAATTGAACCGATCACTGAGTCCTGGACGATGGTATCCTGGGTATTGTGGATTGTCGGAGGGATTATAGCCTTTTTTGTACTGCGATGGTTGATTCGTTTGTTATTCGAGCTCTTCCTATCACGACGACTGGTCTACATACAAGTATCACTCCCCCGATCAGACTCAAAGCTGGATAAAGAACACGAGACCAAAAAAGACTTCAAGGAAAAAGTCGGAATCATGAACCTCGTACACAATGCATTCTGGAAAATCAGCGAAACCTCACTGAAGTACACAATACTCCATTTCTTGTTTCATTATATCAAAATCTCCTACGAAATTATCTACAAAGAAGGGCAGGTTTTCTTTTTTCTTGTAACGTATAAAGACCTTTTCCCTACCGTCACCCAGACCATCACTTCCATCTACCCAGACGCCGAAGTCGTGGTCCGAGAAAAAAAAGATTATATCAATTTTGTTGATGCTCATTCCATCATTCGGACGACGAGTATCAGTAAAAATGATGATAAGTACTTCCCGATTAAGACATACAAATACTTTGAAGAGGATCCTCTCACGACATTTACCAATGTATTTAGTGGGCTCAAACAAACGGACGTCGCTGTGTATCAGGTCATCGCCAAACCTCTTTCGCATCGTTACAACAAAAAGGCAAAAGAGATAGCAAGCCTCTATAGTAAGTGAAAATACAAACGAGGAGGAACACTTTTTCTTTCGTGGTGATTTTTGGGGAAAATGTTTGCTCCGTTGAGTTGGATCGTGAGCAATTTTATCCAAAATAAACCTGACGAAAATCCTCTCGGAGCACAGGGATGAGATTCGTATAAAATCTTCAATCAAGCAGAGCAGGAAGCACAAAAAATGGTGTGAGAAAGTGCGGGACAAAACTCATTTGACGCCACTATCATCGTGCTCGTCGGCAGCGACAATGCGGCTGGGGCGCAAAATGGTATTGATAGTATGCTGGCTTCGACAAGCGTGTTTACCAATGAATACTGCAACAATCTAGACAACAACCAAATTCTTGAAGGAATTTTTCGTCCCATTATTCGATGGGTGCACCGAGTTTCTTTCCGATTTAAACTGGGAGGGTTCTTTACCCAGATGAGCCCTTACAGTGTCGATGAACTCACGACGCTCTATCATTTCCCAGACGTCAATTACAACAAGTCTCCCATCATCTATTGGCTCGGATATAAAAAAGTTACTCCCCCTTCCAACCTCAAAGTCCCAACAGAAAAAGTCATACTTCCCGACTATGTTCGCGATGGCGAGTATATTGTAGCAGAAGACGGGACACGATTGAAGACGGATAAGTATGGTAATCTGGCCCGGGGAACAAATGATGGATTTTTAACGGAAAAAGACGAAGAAATACTTCTGCACACAGAGGGAGAAAGCAAAGGAAAACCTCTCGATAGTGGGAAAACTCCAAAAACAGAAGATCAAGAACGTATGCTGGGATGATTCCCAGTGTACAAAGGAGCAGTCCTACTCGGATGGAACGAATACCGCAACAAAAAAACACCCATTTATTTTGATAAAAAAGACCGTGGGCGTCATCACTATATTATTGGTAAATCATGAGGAGGTAAATCGGTACTGATCGGATACCTAGCACGACAGGATCTCTGGGCAGGCGAAGGTATCGGAGTCATCGATCCGCACGGAGATCTCATAGAGGATATTCTCTCCTTTACCCCGAAAGAACGAGCACGAGATATGGTCATCTTTGATCCATCAGATTACGAGAGACCAATGGGGATGAATATGCTCGAAGTCATCTCCACCGATCCAGATCTGCGTGCAATAGAGAAGGACCGTGCTGCCCTTGACGCCACATCTATATTTATAAAAATCTTTGACGAAGAAATATTTGGACCACGCATACAGCACTATTTTAGAAATGGAGCACTCACGCTCATGGACGACGAAGAGGATGGTGGTACACTCATCGATGTCCCCCGACTCTTTGTCGACGAGGCATTCATGCGCTATAAAGTCAGCAAAGTACGTAATCCCGTGGTAAAATCTTTCTGGGAACACGAATACGCACAAACATGAGACCGAGAGAAACAAGAGATGATTCCCTATTTTTCAGCTAAATTTGGTCCCTTTATCACCAACACTACCATCCGAAACATCATCGGACAACCAAAATCAGCATTTAATATTCGTGAAATCATGGATAACCAACGATGCTTGATGGTCAACCTATCAAAAGGTAAAATTGGTGATCTCAACGCACAACTCCTGGGTCTGATTTTCGTTTCAAAAGTAAACATGGCAGCGATGAGTCGAGCGGACATGCCAGAAAAAGATCGAAAAGATTTTTTCTTCTATGTTGATGAATTTCAGAATTTTGCTACCGATACATTTGGAGAGATTCTTTCAGAAGCAAGAAAGTATCGACTTGCTCTCATCATGGCACACCAATATATCGCTCAAATATGAGGGAATCAGAGAACAACAAAGGGCGATAAACCGTCCATCAAAGATGCTGTATTCGGAAACGTTGGTACCATGATGTCGTTCAAGGTCGGTGCTGAAGACGCTGAATATCTCGAGAAAGAATATGCACCAACTCTCTCTCAACAGGATATCATCGGTATAGCAAATTTCACGACTTACTGTAAGCTCAATATCGATAATGCCTCTACCCGTCCATTTGATATCAAAACTGTGTGGGATAATTTTTATCGCAATGATCGCGCTGCAAAAATAATCAAGGAATATTCTCGAAAGATGTACGGAAGAAAAAAACAATACGTAGATATGGAAATTGAAGCACGTCTCGGTATCGACAGTATCGAGGAATCCCCAAAGGAACAAACTCAAAACTCTGGATCAGAAGAAAAACCAAGTAACCCTACCTAATATGACTCGCTGGATCAAAATCTTTCTCTGTAGTATAGGTGTTCTTGGATGTCTCTGGGTGAGTGCTGATTTTCCTGGGTTTCGTAGTATCTTTGAGGGTGATAAATACTACTCGTATACTGGCGGAATAAGTGATGGAAGCGGTATACGAAATGTCTTGATCCAGATTTTCAAAAGTCTTGCAATTGTCGTATTTATTATCGCTGTTATTGTGGCTTTTATATCAGTTATACGATTGCTTGTTTCTCCAAATGGAGAAGAAGATTTCTCAAAATGGATGAAAACACTTCTCTGGAGTCTTGCTGGCCTTTTTCTCATATCCATAGCCTACACTGTCATTCGTCAATTCGAAAGCCGAGTGTTTAGTACCCAGAGCATCAGTGGAGAAACAGTATATGACGCTGTCATAAATATCGTCTACCCGATCCTCAATTTTCTTCGATATATTGCTGCGATTTGTTTCTTTTTGACAGCCATATATGCTTTTTATCGGATCATCACCGCTGCTGGAGATGAGGAAAAATTCGCTGATGGTCGTAAGATATTTATCGGCTCCGTGCTAGGATTTATTATAATGATGATTGCAGAACCTCTGGTAAAAATTGCCTACGGATGAGGAAGGTGTGGAGGAAGTAGCATCTTTGGCATCTCTATCAATTGTACGAACAGAGCATTTGATACGCCAGGAGTACTGGGAATTCTAGCAAAAATTATTGTCTTCTTAAATGGTTTCATCGCTCTCATCACAGTCATCATGATTATGTATGCGGGGCTCCTCATACTGACTTCCTCAGGAGATGAAGAGAAAACAGCACAAGCAAAACGCATCATAACATACGCTATCATCGGTGTACTTATTCTCCTTCTGAGTTATGTCCTATACCGTTTTATGATTCTACAATCGTAGAACTAGAAACAGTATTTCTTTGGAGTAATAATCGGACAAGGGCGTTCTCTTCCATCTTTGAGTATCTTTTCACATACACGAGCAGAAATCTCATCAGCACCATCTGGACGTGTTTTGATACGGTACTGAAAATACTCTGTTACTGGCTGCGGATTGAGATCGGACTTAAGCGTATAGGTATACTCAACACAATAAATTGCCTCTGTCGGTTTCTGTTCTGGAGCCAGGGTAATGCTTTTGACCTGATATCCTCCATTTATTTTATTCAAAAATTGAGAAAAACTGTAGATATCACGCCGTGCATTACAAATGGTATTTGATAAGAGTGAGCATGCTGTTTGAAAATCTGCGGTCTGAATGGTGGAGAAATATTTATCCAGAAGCGCCCTTCCTCGGAGCTGGGTTGTCTCAGGAGTTCGTGGATTATATCGAGTTGGATCAAAAGGAACTGTGTTGGTCGGGACAACAGTATCAGCGGGAGCGACATTATTCGTTGCCTCTAAAACTGTATTTCTCTTCTCATCTAACGCAGTCTTTTCGAAAGTTGGATCATCAGCAGGAACAGAACGAAATTGCTTCTGTCCATAAACAAAATAAATCAAGAAAGCAAAAAGAAGGACAACTCACACCAATATAAAAAGTATAAAAAGATACCGAGAATCAGCCTGTGTCTGAGTATTTTTTCCGGAAGAATGTTGTGATTGATTCATAAAACGAGAATATCATCCAGTATATCTAACTCTGGTATTGTTCGAATCTTTTGGTCTTGAAAAATTCAAGTTTTATTCTAATCCATCTATAGCAAGTACAAACTGTTTTGCACGATCCTCATAGTTTTGGAACATATCCAAACTTGAGCAGCCAGGAGACAGGAGGATAATATCGCCCTCTTTGGTCTGAGAAAACGCATTATCAACAGCTTCTTTCATGCTAGAAACATGGACACAAGGAATAAAAACATCATGACATGCTTGTAAAAACACGTGACTTGTTTCACCCAATACAGCACACCCCTGAGAGTGTTCTTGTAAAATTTGAGCTAATCATTCGAAAGTATCACCTTTATTTTTCCCTCCAGCGATGAGATAAACCTTCTGAGGGGAAAAAGAGCGGAGGGCTGCAAAAAGCGACTGTGCTGTCGTGGATTTGCTATCATCAATCCATATACGACCCGATTTTTCTGATATTTTTTGGAGACGATGAGAAAGTGGAGGAACGTGGGCAAGAATAGTAGAAAGCTGTTTAGCTGATATGCCCAGATGAAAAGCAAGCTGAGCAGCAAAAAAGATATTCGCTAGATTATGGGCACCATATAATTGCGAATCAGAAATATCGAGAAATACCTCATCAGAAAGAGGAAGAAGATTATTTTCCAGAGAAACATGCTCTGGTAAAACAATACGCTGGAGTGGAATATCCGAGATTTCAGGAAGGTCTCGTACGATACTCTCAGGATAGAGTATGAGCGAACGAGTACGACCAAGAAGAGTGAATTTAGATTGATAATATTCATGGACATCGCTGTGCCAATCAAGGTGGTCAGGATGAAGATTGGTGAGTATGGTGTTATCGATGCGAAAGGTGGATAATCGGTATGCCATAAAACTCGAAACTTCGAGAACAATGTGTCCACTTTTTTCTTTTTTTTCACGAATCTCAGACAGGACATCCGCAAATGGAGTTCCAAAATTACCACCGATGTATACCGGAACATCTTCTGGAAATCCTCCTCTCAGAAATTGGTACAAAAGCCATGATGTTGTCGATTTCCCGTCAGTCCCAGTGACAGCATGAATTTGGAAATCTTTTGGGACGTACGGAAGTAAAAAATCAAGTTCGGAAACAATTTTTCCAGAGTGATAAATTGCGTGCGAACTTGGAACACCGGGGGAAGGAATGATCCGTGTATACACATCAAAACTCTCAGGAGCATCATGATCATCACATATATCATATTTTTCTCACAGAGCATCACAAAAACGTGCCAGAGACTGGCCAGTCTTTCATTTTCAATAAATAAGAGTAGGCATAATTAGAGAAATAAGAGCGATGGTTGATTTTCTTGGAGAACAATTTCTGGATGTCTTGCAATATACATACTCATTCTTTCTGCCGCTTCTTCTGATGGATCAATAATAGAGGATTTTGGAAAAAAATCACGCAAAAGATTTGCCAAATACGAATAATGAGTGCACCCCAAAACAATCCCGGGAATATCAGCGAAAGGTTTTTTATACTGATCAAAAAAAACATGCACAATTTCTTTCCACGAATTACTCGTACAATGCCAATTCCCTTCGACATAAAGCCTGGTAAGATCATGAAAATCCGACACAGAGGAACATCGGGTTACAGGAAGTTGTGCCTCAATAGACCGAACTAATTCTCCAGGAAGCGAAATCTCCCTCACCCGTACTTCTGGACTCAAGATGCGGACACGTTCCGCATATGTACGAGAATTCACTGTCTGCTGTGTTGCAAATACAACCACATCTCGAAGTCAGAGATCAGCGACTTTTTCCGCCCCTGGAATAGTGACTCAAAGAATTTTTTTGTGAGGGAAAACCTGTGTTTGCAAAATACGAAGAGACCAAGCCGACGCTGTATTACAGGCAAGAACAACAATGTGAGCTCATGCATCAAAAAGTTTTTGAACTCATTGCGTCGTGAGCTCAACTATCTCCTCTGGAGAACGTTCTCAAAAAGGACAATGCTCGTAGTCAGCATAATAACAATACGCATATTGTGGATATCGCCTCCGCATAGCCGCAAGAAAAGTGAGACCGCCAGAACCAGAATCAAAAATACCTATCATAAAATATGCTTAGATCGAAAAATGCGCTTAAATCTCAAAAATTCCGGCCAATTGATAACAAGAAACACAAAGATATACACCGCAATAACAGCCAGTATGCCAGCAAAAAGCTCTCATCGACTAGAAAAATATTCCTCTAAATGAACACCTCGGAGCGCAAACGAGAGGATAAGAAACCCCACAAGATTTTGCAAGAAAATACCCCAACGAAAAGTAGAAGCGTATTGACGGGTATAATAAAATGATAACGACCAAATAAATGCCCACCCAATTCAACTGGCAAAAGCTGAACCCACAACTCACCAGAGACGTATAAAGATATAGTTCGTTATCAGATTGAGAATAACACCAGCTCACAGGATAAACATCTTTGTTCTTGGTCGACCACTTGCCGATAAAACCTGGAAATCAATTTGCAAAAGGAAGTGAAATAATAGAAACGGTGCTGAGTAGAGAAGTATTTTAGCCGACATATCATATCCTGGACCAAAAAGAGCTACCGTTAAAGAATGACCAAAGAGTACAAAAAAGCTCGTCATGATAATCGCTAAAATAGAAAAAAGTTCGTATGCGAACGAATGAATAACAAGAATTTTCTTTTCTTCTTTTTTCTTGATTAAATCAGAAAAAACTGGGAAAAGAAAATATACTCACGGAAGGAGAAATATGGCAGGTATCCGGACAAGAGAAATATAGTTCGAGTAATACCCCGCATCGCGAGTTCAGAGCATATATACGATCATTTGCATATCAATTTGAGAGAGTATGACACCAACATTTGCTGCCAGAAGTATCCAAATCGAATAACGAAATATATGCATGAAATCTTTCGTATTAAATCGCCATCCAGACCAAACAAAATAACTTCTATATCGATAAAAAATCAAAGCTACCCAAACAATCATCATAAAGATTCCCAAAAAGACACCATAAAAGACATACCGATGAATCGTAAGAGCATCAAAGTAGAAGAGAACGAAGACAATCGACATGTTCAAGAAAGCTCATAAAAAATCTACAACTCGCTGTATTTTTATATCTTGTATTGCGGTAAAAAATGTTGAGACTGCCATAGTGATGTTTCCCGTGAAAAAACCAAAGAGAGAAAGGAGAAGAATATTTTTTGCGTCTATACTTTTGAAATAATTATTCGTCAGCCACGAGGCTCAGAGAATAATCAGGAGGGATAGAAAAAGGGTAACAAACATACGTGTAGTTAACACGATGGAAAAAGTTTGTGTAATCTTTTTTTTATCTTGATCATGGATATACCCGGGAAGAAAATAATTCATGCTCTCTGTCATCCCAAAATCGTTGTAAGAGGCTAGGATTCCCATAAAACCAGTTACCGCATAAAGAACACCTAACTCCTCTACAGAAACAGAGTTAGTGATGAGAATTTTGACCACATAACTTGTCGGAGCAACAAGGAAAGAGAAAAAATATATCCAGATATTTTTTCTGAGAAGACGGGAAAAATAATTTTTATCTTGAGACATGTTCTATATTTTCATCACTTCCTCCTCTTTCGCACGAGCCGTATCTTCTATTTTCTTATTTGTCGCATCGATAGCTTTCTGGAGTTCGCCTTCGTAAGAAGTGATACTATCTTCGGAGAGGGTTTTTTCTGTCTTTGCCTTTTGTATATTCTTATGAAATTCTGCACGAATACTTCGAACAGAAACACGTGCATCTTCTGCCATATCACGTGCAATTTTTTGGAGATTTTTCCTGTTTTCTTCCGTCATCATAGGCAGAACTATAAGTATACTATCTCCCCTATCTTGAGGATTGAGACCAACATTAGCCGCAGAAATTCCACGACAAATATCTGCGCCTGTAGAACGATCAAATGGTATAATAGATAATGTCCTCTGGTCCATCACAGAAACAGTGGCAACATTCTTCACCGGCATAGAAGATCCATAGACTGGCACTAAAATGTCCTCCACTAACTCCGGACGAGCACGACCGGCTTGGAGTTTGCTATATTCATTTTTGAGATGATCGAGGGCTCTATCGAGCTGTGCTTGTAGGTCGGAAAGCATATTTTTAGTTAGAAGATACATGGATTATAGCAAGAAAAATATTTTTCCAAGTCACCGGAGAGTGACAAACAGATTTTTCCGATAGAATCACTGCATGCTTAATGCTGAACAACTCAAAGCAATTCAGATAATTGATGGACCTCTTCTCATACTTGCTGGTGCAGGTTCTGGAAAAACACACACGCTCACGGAAAGAGTGTTTGTTATGATTCATGAAATGGGGATAGCACCGACATCTATTCTTTGCGTTACCTTTACCAACAAAGCAGCGCGGGAAATGAAAGAAAGGATCGCCAAAAAACTTGACCGCGATATTCCACTATCATTTTGAATCCCAAAAGACTTCCCTCTCGTATCAACTTTTCATGCGATGGGGGTAATGTTTTTGAGACTCTTTATTGATCGCATCGGATACGAAAAGAATTTTTCCATTTATGATGAAGACGATACAAGGAGTGTAATAAAAGAAATAATAGAAGAGAAACGCATTGATACAAAAGATGCTCCCGTAAGACAAGTACAATATGAAATATCTCTGGCCAAAAATAGCGGTATCTCTCCTGACCAGTATAGCCTCTCCGTTGAGAGTCATTTTCAGTCTCTCGTGGCAGAAATATATCCAGACTATCAGAAAAAGATGAAAGCTAATAACGCTCTCGATTTTGATGATATCCTCATTAAAACACGTGATATCCTCCATATTCCTTCTGTACTCGCATATTTTCATGGAAAATTTCAATATTTTTGTGTTGATGAATATCAAGACACCAACACTATTCAGTACGAAATTATCCGACTTTTATCAAAGTGATCTCACAATCTTTGTGTAGTGGGAGATGATTGGCAAGGGATCTATTCTTGGAGATGAGCCAATATTCAAAATATTCTCAATTTCAAACATGATTTCCCTCAGGCACAAATCATCAAGCTCGAACAAAATTATCGGTCTACAAAAACTATACTCAATGCCGCAAATATAGTCATAAAAAATAATCGCTCCGCCCTCGATAAGCGTATGTGGACGGAAAATGAAGAGGGGGAAAAGATAGAAATTTATGAGTGTACAAATGAACGAGAAGAAGCCGAAAAAATCAGTTATCTTGTAGAAGAAAAACCATCTGAATGGACAATTCTGTATCGAACAAATGGTCAATCTCGGACTCTGGAAGAGGCACTCATACGGAAAGGTATTCCCTATGAAATAGTAGGAGGCGTAAAATTCTATGATCGGAAAGAAGTAAAAGACATCATTGCCTATCTACGCATAATTACAACACCTCAGGACAGCGTTTCTTGGAAAAGAATTGTAAATACACCTCCGAGAAAAATTGGGCCAACAACACTCGAACGAGTGACCAGATATGTAGAGAAAAACAACATTCATTTTACACAAATTACTCAACCGATAGGAGAGGATATTGGTAATACCCATCTTGAAAGGATAGAAGATTTAAAGTGAGCAGCAAAAATAGCATTGAAAGAATTTGATGGCATCCTCTCTCAAATAAAAAAAAGCTCCGAAGAGCTCCCTGTGCGTCTCCTCATCAATACGATCCTAGAAGCCATACACTATCAAAATTATTTAGAAGAAAATTTTTCTCCCCCAGAAGTAGAAGCCCGAATGGATACGCTCAACGAGCTCAAAAATCTTGCATCACGATATGACGACCTCCCTCCTACAGAATCTGTCCTACATTTCTTGGAAGATATCGCCCTTATTACAGCTGAACAATCAGAGAAAAGCGAAGAGGAAAAAGTAGTCATGATGACAGCCCACAGTGCAAAATGACTCGAATTTGAAAATGTCATTATTGCAGGCGCAGAAGAGGGACTCTTTCCTCATTCCAGAGTGCTTTTTTCACCAGAAGAGTTAGAAGAAGAGAGAAGATTATGGTACGTAGCTATGACACGCGCAAAGAAAAAACTTTTCATCACCCGGGCCCAAGAGCGGTATAATTTTGGTACATATACGAGTAATATGACGAGTCGTTTCATCACAGAAATACCAGAAGAATATACAATGATCCATGGTACAAAAAAGTACTTTATTGCTGATATGATTCAAGAAAGTACAGAAGAAAATGCATGGGGAAATTGGAACAATACCAGCATAAAGAGGCGTGGACTCGGTGGACAAATTCGGGAAAAAATTCTTCCATCTTTCTCCCTTGGTGACAAAGTAGAACATAAAAAATTTGGAGTCGGAACTATCGTCTCTCTCAATGGAGATGTAGCACAAATTGTATTTCAGAACGGAATTAAGAGCTTGAATCTCCGGATAGCTCCGCTGGAGAAAATCGACTAATCATTTCCAAGACGCTCTATCATACGCTGAAGTTCGTCAATTTTTTTCTGCAGGCTTTGTATTTTTTCTTCTCGAGCCTGAGAAGAAGGGAAAATAACAGAGGAATTGTTGTTCTCAATGGCGAGTAATTGATCCTGGTAACGCAGTATGAGTTTCGTCAATAAAATACGTTTTTCAGCTTTGTTTTGGGGTTCACTGGATACCAGAGATTCTCTTGTTGATTCAGGCACAACAGCAGAGGATGGAAGTACGTCTTTTCCAGAAGGAAAATAAAGATACACCAAAACAGCTACCAAAAAAATACTCAACAAGAGAAAAACAATATAGGTTTTTATATGATGGGAGTCAGGCATACTATTTTCTCAAACGAGTAAGTGTTTCTCGCATACGTTCTTCATCGGGGATATCCGAATCATCACTCTCCACATTTATAGGAGCCACATCATCAATAGCCCGTGAACTCAGAAAAGACGTCGAAGAATACGTAGAATAAATAAAGTATACCAAAAATCATAAACAAAGAAGCAATAAAATCCATTTCATACAGAAATGGTACAGATAGAGAAGAAAAGTCAATAATTTGCAGTGAAAAAAAAAGTATGTTAGTGTGTGTCTATGAAGTTCAAAAGTATTGGAAATTACACACATATATGGGTCATAAATTTACTTCTTTTATGTACCTACGTCCTCCTGCAAACTCCTGGACATCTTTGGTTGATGTCTATATCACAAGGAGCCCATGTGAAATCCTTTAGCGGAGCCATGATGCCTATTGCATTTGTCCCTGATTGGAAAAAGAGCGATTATATTGATAAAAGAGCTGCGCTCGACTACGGAGTTGTACAACAAAACGACCTTATTCCGCTTCCAGGTCCAGAGAACATGACCACAGACTTTAATACAAAATTTACATATTTAACCCTTTTTATGGGGAAATATATGGACGAAGAAAGAATTCCTGGGAATGGATCACACAATGGCGTTGATATACGAGCCCCAATTGGAACGCCCATATTTGCAGTTGGTCATGGACGGGTAGTAAAAGTTCGAAATGATGACAACAATAAATATGTGACTATTGAACACAAAAATGTTCGATACAATGGTGAAGTTTGAAATTTTTATTCAAGCTACCTGCACCTTTCAAGCGTTCTGGTACAACTCGGAGACAGCGTAGACAAAGGGACGATTATAGGTCGTGTGGGTATGACAGGATATACAACGACGCCACACCTCCATCTCCAGGTGGATAAGGAAAGTGCTCCTTTTTACCCCTATTGGCCATTTAGTACAGAAGAAGCTCTAGAGGCATGACTCTCTATGTATGAGGCAGTGAATGCATGACTTCATAAAGAACGGATCCCTCTTTACAGCGTTGATCCTCTCGATTTCATAAAAAATGCACAACCTCTCGACGGACAAAATCCGGCGCTCTCAAATCCAATACCTCAAGAAACACCGAAAATACTTCCTACCACAACCACGAAAGTTGAAGTACCAAAAAATACACGCACCTGAGAAAGAACGATGTTCACCGATATTAGCACCACTCATCCCTACGCTCAATCAATAACGTATCTTGCACAAAAAGGGATCATTAGTTGATTTCCTGATAAAACATTCAAAAGTGCCCAAAATATCACTCGCGCAGAAACAATAGCCCTGCTCTTCAAAAGTCTCAAAATAAACACAACCGGCGAAGTGATTCACAATATTTTCAATGACGTCGCAAGTACCCATTGGGTAAGCCCAATACTTTCAGAGGCAGTAAAGAAGAAAGTCATAACAACACAAAAGGGAAGTTTTTATCCAAATCGACCAATAACAAGGATTGAATTCACTGCTATGCTTGCGCAAAGTTCTGGAGAAAAAATTCCAGAATGAGTGACCAAGTTATGGAGCGATATAAGTTGGACACACTGGTCACAACCATATGCTCAATTTGCCCTTTCTCATAATCTTTTTGATGATATTAGTGGAGGAAAATTTTCGCCAAATAAACCTCTCTCTCGTGGAGAAATGGCAGAAGCTATATTCCGATATTTGAGGGCAAAAAATAAACTCGAATAAATTTGCATTCTCTCAATCGTCCATAGAATAAGGGAGTTACTCTTTTACTCTCCTCTTATGAAAAAACTTCTTCTTTTTATGTGATACCTCGCAGGGTTTGTTGTAGGATCCAAGTACACGAAGAAAGTGAAATCTTCATGAAAAAAAGACTTAACCGCCAAAACTATTGAAACTGGCAAAGAATTTATTGAAAGTCATAAAAAAGCATTTCTAGAACTCAAAAAAGAATACTGGACAGAGGAAAATAAAAAACTTGTACTTTCCAAGAAGAAAGATCTAGAAAAGTTTTTTGACCTTGCAAAGGCAGAACTCGCAGAAGCACAAGAAGTTCTCAATAAGCATGGCGTAGACACAAAAGCGATTGGAGAAAAAATCGAATCAATTTATGCTGAGAAGAAGGGTTTCATTGAAAAACTCGGGAAAACCCCAACAGCTCAGAAAGCAAAAAAAAGACTCTCGTCTTTAGTAACAAGGATTAAAAAAGACCTCTAATTTTACGCTATGACCGAGGAAACCAAAGATGGAGCTGTGCCTCCCCTATCAGATGCTACACAAGTATCTCAGAACGATACTTCTCCTCTGGAAGACCAGAATACGATGTCTTCAGATGGAAGTTCTGAGGAAGAGCTCCAAAAAAGAATCAAGGATCTCGAGGAACAACTCGCTCGATCACAGGCAGATTATCAGAATCTTGTCCGGAGGAATCGTGAAGAACTTCAGCAAAATACTGAATGGTCAGAAAATAAAGCATTGCTTAAATTTCTTGCTATCCTGGATAATTTTGAACGCGCAGCTGATCATATGCCAGAAGAATTCCGTACACATATCTGGGCAGAGTGACTCCAGGGAAGTATTCGTATGATGAAAAAAATATTCTCTGAATTTTGAATAGAAGAAATGCAGACGGTTGGAAAGGAAATAGATATCAATCTCCACGAAGTTATCAATCAAATCCCTCATAACACAACTCAAATACAGTCCGAAGTTGAAAAATGATACACAAGATTTGGTAAACCTCTCCGACATGCAAAAGTAATCGTTGGAGACGGTTCTCTATAAATATGATACGGTGAACTTTCCCTTATATCGAAGAAGTCATGTCGCTCACTCCTGGCGGGATGAGAGAAGGAAGAGATCAGATCATAGCCCTCATGAAAAAAATGGGAAATCCCCAGAACACACTCCGGGTGCTTCATGTTACAGGAAGCAACGGAAAATGAAGTGTGGCAACTATGCTGGCCCAATCTCTTACCACATGTGGGGCGAAAACAGGACTTTTCACTTCTCCACACTTTATCGATATCCAGGAACGATTTCAAATTAATGGGCATTGTATATCACAGAAAAAACTAAATACCTATTACAAGAAGGTTTATAAACTCATGAGAAAATATGATATTACTCTTTCATTTTTTGAGATACAAGTAGTAACGATGGTCCTGTACTTTTGTGATGAGAAAGTAGAATATGCCATTGTAGAAGTCGGGTTGGGATGACTTTTTGATGGTACAAATATTTTCAAAAACCCTCTCGCATGCTTTATTACCTCTATCACACATGAGCACACAAATGTTTTAGGAAAAACAAAAAGAGAAATACTCGAAAATAAACTTGGTATCGTAAAGACCGGTGCCCATCTCTACACACCTCTACGGTCAGCTACTATCAAAAAATATTGTCAGCAAAGAAAAGTAATTCTCCACATCATCAGGAGTCCAAAAAAAATCATAACAAATCTTTCAGGAAAACATCAACAAAGAAATGCTCACCTGGTACTCAAATCGTTGTGCAACATTGGTTTTAATCGAGAAAAAATACAGTATGCACTCCAGCACATTGTCCATCCAGGAAGATGCGTGTGGATCACAAAAAAAATATTTGTTGATACGGCAAATAATAAAGAAAATATTCTTTTGCTCAAAGATACGCTCCTTTCAGAAAAGTTAATAAAACCAATTATGACTATATTTGGTACCACCCAAATAGATCCACACTATGCCTCCTATTTAGCAAAAATAATTCCAGCAGAAAAACGTCTCCTCATAGATAACTTCTGTGAACGAGCCCTCCCATGCTCCACTTATAAAAGAGATGTACCTTGAAGTACGATTCTCAATATCAAGAATGAGGGGAAAGATCTAAAAAATATCATCAAAAATCATCCTTGAAGTTGTGTTGTCTATGGAAGTTTTTATCTCGTAGGAGAAATAATGAAACTGTCAAGGTATAAGCCTTTTGCAACGGAATAAAAAGTATGTGACAATGAAGAGGAATTAATTTTCTCTTATGGCCCAAGAAATACCAGCCTACCTTCAATCAGAAGAAGCTTTTAAAGGCGTTGCTAGTTATGCGCAACGCAAGGCGCTCGTTCAATGAAAAGAACGAAAATTTTGAGTGTCCGGTACCTATACCGGAGAGACACATCAAAATCTCGCTCTTATACGATATTTACAGGATAATCCCCGTGCACGCCAGGAGTGGGAACGACAGCTCGGTATTACTCGTGCACAACTTGATGGACTCCGTCAAGAATATGAAACACAGAAAAAGCCCGGTTTCTGGGGAAGACTCTTTGGACGAGGCGAAGAAAGAAGAGTACAAGAAGCTTCTCGAGGGAATGACTATTTCAAAAGAGAAAAAAGGACCGATGCAGAAATGAATGCCCAAGGTGGTCGTGCTGTGGAAGCCTCAGAAAGAGAGAGAATCTTCATGGATGTAAATAATCTTCTCGTAAAAGCATGGAGAGCTGATATTGGGAATCAAATGATTACCGGGGGACTTCTTGGGATGCTTTTCAGTCGAACCAGTAATCTCAATAAAGCGCTGAAAAAAATTGAATCTCAATATGGAACAAATTTCAAAAATTCTGTTGTGCAAGGGCTTCAAACACATTTCGCCAATGTTGATGGTCTCAGTAAGGCCTACGCAGCGTACAATGAAGATGGTGCCTGACACGAAGTACTCATGTCCTTCTTATCACCTCTTGGTTTTGAAAGAAATGCCACTCTCCGAAAAATACAGTCTGATCCAAATTTTACTGGTCGTCTCGGTGCTTTTCTTCAAGTTGTCATTGGAGCGGGCATATCAGCAGCCATCACGTGATCACCATCTATCTATCTGGGGTCAATCAACACTGGAATAAAAATGAAAGATATCAGAAACCCAAATAAGGATGTTATTGCAAGAGCACTTTTCAACGAATCATATAATACTCTCCTGCGGGATAACGACCGGGAGCATGGACGCTACAATCGGATGCTCGGGGATAATGGACTTACTGCGGGAAATCGAGGACGAGTTCAAGAATACAGCACATCGCTCCGAGGAACAGCAGGAGAATATGAAGAAGCAGTGGACGAAGGATACAAAGCAACTGGTGGTTGGGCTCTCTTTCGGGTACTGAAAGAGGTGTTTTCAGAAACAGATCGAGAAATTATCACCAATCCAAATACTCCTATCGAGAAGAAACTTGCTACTATTGATGAAAGTCTGGCTGAATTATCTGAAAAGAGACAGACAGACAATATACGAGCACAAATCGCTCATCTTCAGAGACTCAAAACACTCTATTCTCGTCGTGAACAGATGAGAGATCATGAAACACGTGGTACTCTCCCATCACAGTATCATGAAGCCCTCAGAATCATGAATCGATTTACCGAGTATGATGACTTTAAATCTTTCCTCATACCATCATATACAAAACAGTGGATGAAACGCTACGTCGAAGGTGGCGATGGATACCGAGCACGAGATCCTCGATTACTTACGTATCTATGGGACAGCAACGATACTCCTGGTTTTCGAAACTTCATAAGTGCCTATAGTTCAGGAAAAATTAATGCTTACAACCAATCCGTACTAAAAGAAGAAGGCCGTCAAAGCACCCGAGGCACAAAGGAATATGGTCGTGATATATCCAATATCAATACGAACAGTGAGCTTTCTGAGTATCTCAACTCTTCTGAACCAAGACAAGGAAGACTTGCCAGTATCTATGCAGCTAAACTCAATCAACTCACACGAAATCGTGTTCACGTTGATCCTGAAACAATCGTTCGAGCAGCCAGAAGCGCACAATTCGATCGTGCTGGACTTTTGAACTCATGATTGGGATCAAACGACATCAATCGTCTCAAAACCTATAATGGCAATGGGTGGCTCATGGATGTACCAGCGACATTTACTGGCGACGGATATGTACAACAAGTACTCTTACGTATAGGTGTGAAACCAAATTGTTCTAATCTTCTTATCGGAAACATTGTTGGAGGAAGATTTTATGATTCGACAAATCTTGCCAGCGATCTCAATTTCCGCATCCCATTGGCAATCAGTCTTGCTCAAAGAGGCGGCGGAGGAGGACGAAGAGGTGGGAATAATGGTGGAGGAAATAACTGAGGTGGGAATAATGGTGGAGGAGGGCGGACATTCTCAGGAGATTCTGTCCCAGGCTCCAGTGGAGAAACCGTTGTTCCAGGACCACAAACACATCCGGGCATATCAGGCAATTTTGATTCTGCACCACTTATACAACAACCAGTCAGCCTTGCACCAGGGATCACCGTTCTTCCAACTAATCCAGCATGAATTTAGTCTCTCATACACTTATTATGAAAAAATACATTCTTCTTCTCGCAATTATTTTCTTTGGAGGCATAACAACCGCTTTTGCTGCTGTTGTTTGAGCATCATGTGGAAGCCTTCCCGGTTCTGGAGACTGTCACAGTTGTTTCAAAGAAAATACGTTTATTTACGGAAAAAATCCATATCAAACCAGTGCAACCTACTACGGACTTGATTATCTTTCCGATACCATGATCAATACTGGTACAGGTACACTCATCATGTATTCACAACCAGCAGATCGTGTCGGAACGGTGGAGTTTTTGAGACTCCAACAACAAACAAATTGGTCTCTCTCATCGAGCAATATGTTTCGATTTCCTTCCACTTTTAGCCCTCTCTATACCGGGACAACCGGTCTATACTACCAATTATCTTGAGGAAATTCAGTAAAATGGATTGAGACAAAACCAGGAGAATTTATCCGACTCAATGATGTCTCTCTGGGTGCATCACGAACGACCCCGGCATACCGCATTACTTTTGTACCAAAAACATTTGCTCTGATCAGTCCTGGCAATCTCGGACCAGCCGTAAATCATCGACAGTGTCTCTATGTATATGTACGTTTTTGCTGAGATAATACACGAGATATTGACAGAGGAGAACAGTGTGATGATGGAAACATGAATTCAGGGGATGGATGTAGTAATACATGTCAAAACGAAGCCCTCACCTGTGACACTCTTGGACTTGCGCCAGTAACACTCACACACTCTGGCGGAAGTGTAACAGCGACCTGTCAAGGAACAAATGAATCCCAATACAAATTTGTTCTCAAACAAGGATCGACAGTGATTAATACAGTCAACTACCAAACAAGCTCCCAAACAACATTTACCCTTCCAGCAAACACAACAGCATCAGCTATCTCTTACTCAGTTCAATGTTACGTAAAGAATTCATACGAAACAGATATCACCAACACAAATCCAAATACATGTATACAGCCTATTACCGTTCCAAGCCAAGCAACAACACCAAGTATCAGCATCACAAAAGATGATGCAGAAACACCACATAATGATACACAACAAGTGGTCACAAATGGAACAGCAACCTTTACCATTGTCGTGACAAATAACGGAACCGAAGCGCTCAATAACGTGATCATCGCAGATACATACGCCAGTAATTGTGATCGAACAAGTGCTCAAACAGCCAGTTCATATAGTGGAGGAGTCTCGACAAATTTTGATCCAGGAGAATCCTTTACGTATACTTGTACAAAAACAAATGTCGTGAACGGAACATTTCCAAATAACACCAATACTATTCTTGTCACAGGAAGAGGTGTAGGGTCAAATATTCTTGTTACCGACGATGATCCAACCACAATTACTCTTACAACTGCCCAAACCCCTCAAATCCTCATTAACAAGAGCGATATAAACACCGCGGATATTGATGGAAGCCTTGGGAATGATACCCAAACAGTGAACCAGGGATCTCGAGCAGTATTTAGAATTCGGGTGACCAATAATGGAACAGAAGACTTGAAAAACATAGTCTTAACTGATACCGTGGCACCAAACTGTGGTGGTAATGTCAGCCTTCCCTCTTCATTTCCAGGAACATGGAGTGGATGGTCAGTCGGTGGATCAGGAAACTTGGGAGATGGACTTTTGCAACCAGGAGAATATTTTGAATACACCTGTGAGAAAACAAATACCACAGGAGCGTACACAAACTCTGCAACAGTAAATGCTCAAGGAAATACTTCAAATACTCCTGTCACCAGTACCGATCCAACGTATGTTTTAGTGCAGAATGTAACAACCCCTCAAATCCTCATTAACAAGAGCGATATAAACACCGCGGATATTGATGGAAGCCTTGGGAATGATACCCAAACAGTGAACCAGGGATCTCGAGCAGTATTTAGAATTCGGGTGACCAATAATGGAACAGAAGACTTGAAAAACATAGTCTTAACTGATACCGTGGCACCAAACTGTGGTGGTAATGTCAGCCTTCCCTCTTCATTTCCAGGAACATGGAGTGGATGGTCAGTCGGTGGATCAGGAAACTTGGGAGATGGACTTTTGCAACCAGGAGAATATTTTGAATACACCTGTGAGAAAACAAATACCACAGGAGCGTACACAAACTCTGCAACAGTAAATGCTCAAGGAAATACTTCAAATACTCCTGTCACCAGTACCGATCCAACGTATGTTTTAGTGCAGAATGTAGAAAATCCTGCGACTTGTAATGAACTTTTTGTTGATGTAGAAGGAACCAATATTTATTATAGCTGTACCAGTAACAGAACTGATGTTACTTATTCAATACGCATGAATGGAAACGTCATCAGTTCTGTCCCGTATGGAAACACAAATGCTACATATGGTACACACACGCTCCAGTGTTTTGTAAATGGCAATATCACCTCTCAACTTTGTTCAAAAACTGTTGTCATTACACCTCCGACACCAACCAATCCACGTATAGAAATCGTGAAGGACGATAATGATAACAGAGATGATCAACAAAATGTTCAACGATGAGGAACGGCTACATTCAGTATTATGGTGAGAAATCCTGGGCCAGAAACTCTCGATACCATTGCTATCAACGATGTATTCGCTTCAGGATGTAGCAGAAACAGTACTGAAGTCCAGAGCATGCTCTACGGAGTTGGAAATAGAGATGGACGGTTTGATATTGGAGAAGTTCTGACATACACCTGTACTAGACCTGGCGTCGAAACCTACACTTTCCCAAATAATGAAAACCGCATCTGTGTAAACGGAAGAGGTATCACCTCTGGCATACAGACAACCAGCTGTGATGAGACACGAGTATTTACCAATACGCCCAACGTCTGTTCATCGATTCAAGTTTCTCAAAATGGAAATCAAATTTCGGCGACCTGTGGACCACAGGGATCATACCGGATGATCATCCTACAGAACTGAAGTGTTATCTCTACTATGCAAAACACTCCAGGACAATTTTCAACAACACTTCCGGATGGCACCTATCAAGTCTCATGTCTCCGAGATGGCGAACAATCAATACAACCTCAATGTCAACAAACCATTACGATTCGTTCGTACGAACCCCCAGTCAATACGTGTACCATGAGAAGTTCGGTACGGTATGGATGAGCACCTCTTCACAGCCGACTGAGTTGTGAATCAAATACAGCATCAAGCTGTATGATAAAAATCGATAAGAACGGTCAGCCTTGGCAAACGCTCTACGATTGTACAACGGATATGATCTTTGATGAAAAAGGTATTTACGATGCTACATGTTATCTTTCCGATGGTGGAGAACAAGGATGTAGTACACGAATTCAAGTGGATATCATGACGATCATCCCCACTGGACCTTTTGTTCCTACCATACTTGTAACAGCATGATTATTGTGAGTCATTCTCTTCTATAGACGACGAAAAGCACGATAAACAAGTTCAGGAGAAAATCATTGTTGGCAAAGCTTACGCATAGCTTTTTCCCGAGTATACTTTTTGAGTAGCTCGGGAATTTTTTGGGACATCATATTTTCATCAGAATAATCCGATAATAATTCACGAATGAGTGGCTTTGCATCCGGATAGAGAGCAATAAGTCGATATTCTACGATCTTTCGTGGCAAACATTTTCTTTGTGCCAGATCGATTTGAGAGAGAATGACATTTTTGTAAGTTTCAGGATTTTTGATCTGATCAGAAAAAAGGAGTATGGCTTCGTCCACCAGTGCTACATCGAATTCTTTTTCACGGAGTTTCTGACGAATAAAATAGGATGTTTTTCCTTGTTCGATGTACCGACGGACCCTATCCTGAATTATCCGTGCTTCTATAAAAACACCTGCAAGTCGATTATAGACTTTCCCTACAACTTCCACATCTCAAGAAACTCGAGAAAGGACACGAAAGAGTCTCTTCTGAGAGGGGAAGTATCTCATGTAGTACCACATACCATAATTATATAATTCTTCTTCAGCCATACGCACTTCCCATAATACATAAAAAAAGAAAAATACACTTCTTCGTGTATTTTTTAATTTAAGAGTTTTGATCTCAATGGTGCACTCGGCAGGGTTCGAACCGGAACAAGATTTACGCCGAGCAAGCGAGGAAAGAGTAAATCGAAGTGAGTGGTGATGGTGAGAACTCTTCTCAGAGTTTTGATCTCAATGGTGCACTCGGCAGGGTTCGAACCTGCGACCATCGGTTTCGAAGACCGGTACTCTTCCAGCTGAGCTACGAGTGCGAAATGTAGGGTGATTATAGAGAAAATAAAAGGCTTGCAAAATTTTTTGAATTTTTAAATAAAAATATATACTCATACAGTATGAAATATATCTATCTTGCCTGTTTTTCTTTCATCCTCATAGGATGTTCTTGGAGACCAAATGTACCGCCTTCTTCTTCTGGAGAAGTAGCACCAGAAATGCATACGCCAAAAGTGGAAACTCCTCTCAAAAAACCAGAAGGAGCTAGGCTGACAGAACAACCACTCCCATGAAAAACTCCTCAAGGGAAAACACCTGACACTGATGAAATGGCACAAGAACTCGATGCCCTGATTAATGAAATCATGGGATCATAAATTCATATGATTCACGACATTCGTATAGAGAACCATCTTTTTCTTCCCCATTTGCGCAACGGGGGCTATGCATGATTCTTTGAGCAGGTCAACGAGTACACTCTTGAATGAGCGAAAACAGCCGATATCTGCGGTTCTTTTTGGACACTTGATCGGGCTTCATACGATCATCCTATCCTAGAACTTGAATCCAGTGTTTCAAAGGTACTCGCTGAAATGGAAATAACTGGCGTTTATGTAGAAAAAGAGATTCTGGAGAAAATGACAACTGAGCTCGAATCTGCTCTTCGTACCATCGAAGATGAGGTCAGTAGAGTCCGCCCGGGAGTCAATCTTGCATCACCAGCGCAGTTACAGAAATTGCTCTTTGAGGATATGAAAATAAAGCCTATCAGAAAAAACAAAACAGGTTGGAGTGTTGACGAAGAAACTCTGACACAGCTGGCAGAAGAGCACGATATATGTCGAAAAATTTTACAACACCGGCATGCAAGTAAACTTCTCGGAACTTATGTGAGAGCTTTTTTAAAACAAATACACCCAAAAACTGGTCGTATTCACACAACATATGACACTCTCGGGGCAAGTACAGGCAGAATGTCATCCAATGATCCAAATCTCCAAAATATACCCGCTGGTGATGTATGGAGTGATACTTTTAAATCAGCGTTTAAACCACAAGAAAACGGTTGGTCGTACGTTGTCGCCGATTATTCACAAATTGAGATACGCATTTTGGCCTGCCTCTCGGGTGATCAGAAAATGATACGAACACTTCTGGAAGAAAAAGATATCCACGAGGAAACTGCCAAAATCCTTTTTGAAAAAGAGGGTATATCAAAAGCAGAAAGAAGCATGGCAAAGACAGTCAATTTTGGTGTCATGTATGGTATCACTCCTTTTGGATTATCAAAGATGCTCAAAAAGACTCCCCAAGAATGCTCGGCCTACATAGAACGTTTCTTTTATCTCTACCCGGCGACAAAAGAGTACTTTGCTCACATAGTGAGCGAGACGCAAAAAGTATGATATGCAGAAACATTTTTCTGAAGAAGGCGCGCGATAAAGGGTCTTTCTGATAAAAATTCTATTGTTCGAGAACAGGCAAAACGCGAAGCAATGAATATGCCGATACAATGAACGTGTGCTGATATCATAAAATATGCTATGGTAAAAATTGCAGATAGAATTCGAAGAGAGAACCTGCAGGTGCGACTCATCATGCAGGTGCACGATGAACTCGTTTTAGAATGTCCTGATCAAGAGATAGGAAAAGTAGACGCCATGCTTCATGAAATCATGGAACATATCGTAGAGTGGGATATCCCTATGGCAGTAGAGGTAGGCAGCGGAAAAAACTGGCTCGATGCGAAGAAGTAAACTAAAAACTCCGAGAAAACCCTATTTTTCCTCCCCGATCACCATGAGTAGTCACTCCCCCACCTATTTCCAAAAACCATCTCTCCCCCTCTCACAATGGTATTTTCAGGCCTGCCTGCACGACTCATAAGGTTCATTCATGAATATGTGTCGAGTTGGTATCAAGTACTTCTAAGAGCCTCGCCCCCATCGTGAATTGGATGTTACCAATATTCTGAGTATGTTCTAAATTTGCGTCAACAAATGAAGTATTGAGAGTGCCAAAATCATATTCTCCTCACACAGTAATTGTGGTTACACTTTTCTCCGTTTGGGCCAATGTTGCCTTCAATTCTACAGAAAGACCAGCATAGAGATTTGATGCAAGAGTGTCGGAGTGTTCAGCAGAATCGTGAAGAAGGGACATCGTATTATTCTGAGATCATTCAATCTCATAAACACCAGAAATACCTATTATTCCTGTACATGATTCTCACAGGGAAACAGAATGTGTTAATCCCACTTTGTGTTCCAGTGTACTAGCACTGGATTGTAACCAATGATAGTATGCATTCCAGCGATCAAGACTTCCGTGAATGCCAAAAGAATAAAAATCCCCCTCCATCATTTGACCATGTTCCAAAAGATGACCATTCTCAAGGCCAAAAGATATTTCTATATGGGGATGTGAAGATGTATGTATTCGAGCGATAGAATCTTGAGTGTGTAAGTTGATATCCTGAACCGGACTTGGCTCACTTCATAATACCGATCACGCCAACGATGCAGAAAGAAGGAAGTTTTTAAAACCCATAAGAAAATCCTAAAAAATAATTTCGCGCGAACTATATCGCGAAAAAATATTTGTCAAGAGACCTAAAACAGAGAATTTTATGATGGAGTCACTATAAATTTTTTGAGCCACGAGATATCTGCATGAGAAAAAAGTGCAGAGCTCATCACCGCCCCACTAGCGCCAGCAGATACACAGAGAGGAAGTGTATATTCTGCGATTCCTCCATCCACAATGATTGGTAATTCAGGTCTTTTATGGTGTATCTCTTCTATTTTTGGCAGTACCGAAGGAAGGAAGGGTGTCCCTGAATACCCACCAACAATCGTCATACAAACAACATAATCAATCTCTAAAAGAAATGGATCCAGGTGACTTGCTGGAGTAGACTCGAGAATTCCGAGACCGACACGGAGGCCGTGCTCGTGGAGAAGATGAATATTCTCATGGATATCTTCTGCAGACTCGACATGAAAAGCTACCGCATTAACACGAGAATAAGCAAAAATATCAGAAAAATAGAGAGAAGGTTTCTGGACCATGAGATGGACATCTATAGGTACATAAAGATCAAGAAAAGAGATATGATTGCTCGGAAGCATAACGGAAGGCACAAAGGCCCCATCCCCTATATCATAATGAACTCCTGCAATGGGTATTTCGAGAGACTGCAAACGAGTATTCCATGTCTCTGGAACATCTTTCAGTGCCAAAACCGATGGAAACAAGGAGAAGTGTGTCATACAGGAAGTATAAAAGTTTCCCCTGGAAGACAAGCGCTCTCGGTTGCAATTTAAGGGTTTTTTTATAGAGTCTAGATGTGTCTTTTGTCCATCTTCACCTTCATACTCATTACTCATTCCTTCAGGGCCTCGGAGAGCCTGAAGCATTTGTTGCACGAGCAAAAGAACTTGGCATGAATGCTTTAGCCATTACTGATACAAATAATCTTCATGGAGCATTTGAATTTTATCTTGCCTGCAAGAAGAAAGGCATCAAACCAATCATAGGAATTGAAGTTTTTATCTGTGAACAGGGACATACATATGTTGGGAAGGATGCAAAAATATACAGCATTATTTTACTTGCTAAGAATAAAGAGTGATATAAAAACCTTATCCAAATCACTACAAAGGCATACCTCGAGGGAAACGTACCAGGACGAGCACAGATTGATTTCGACACACTCAACTTCTATGCAAAAAATATCATAGCACTCTCCTGAGATCTCACAGGAGAACTCGCACAGCATATCCTCTCGGGAAAAGATAATAATTTTCTCTCCAAAAGAATTGCACACTATCAGAATATATTTGGCAAAGAGAATTATTTTCTCGAAATATGAGAACACCCCGATCGATGACCTCAATGAGCCTATAATCAGAGACTCCTCGAACTGAGTCATAGTACGTGAGCCCCACTGGTTGGTACCAATGATGTGCACTATATACATCCAGAAGATGCTGAAGCACAAGACTTCCTATCCTGTATAGGTACAGGAAGAAGACTCGATGATCCCGACCGAAGAACCCTCATCGATGGGAACTATTCACTTCGTCCCGATGAAGAGATGAGAGAATTATTTGCTTACGCTCCTGAAGCGTATGAAAATACAAAAAAAATAGCTGAAATGATTGATATAGAAATCCCTCATGGGAAACCCCTCCTCCCTATCTATAAACTCAATGAAAAAGAAAAGGAATTAAAAAAATTTCACGAACAAAGATATCCGGACAATAATGAAAACATTTCTGACCAAGAATGGCTTCTCCGATGGATATGTTTTTCTGGACTTAATAGACGCTATGGGTTCCAATTCTCACAGGAAGAAATATCAGATTGTGTCCATAAGAAAATAGATACCGATGTACCAAAACTTTCTGATCTTTCACCAGAAGAATTATTGGAATTACCAAAAAAATGGAGAAGTGAGCAAAAGGAAAAAATCTATCAAGCATTAAGCAAAGAGAAAAAATCCATCTTTGATCGATTGGAGTATGAGCTGGCTGTGGTTCATCTTATGGGATTTGACGGATATTTTGTCATCGTAGCAGACTTTATCCGTTGGGCTCGAGACAATAGTATTCCAGTAGGACCCTGACGTGGATCAGCAGCAGGAGCAGTGATCGCCTATGTATCTGGGATAACCAATCTCGATCCGATTAAGTACCAGCTCCTTTTTGAAAGATTTCTCAATCCTGCAAGAATACAGATGCCTGATATCGATATTGATTTTTCTGATGAAGGGCGCTCTCGTGTTATAGAATACGTACGAGAAAAATACTGACGCGATCAAGTAGGGCAGATTTGTACTTTCTGAACGCTCGCGGCAAGAGCCGCAGTAAAAGACGTTGGACGAGCACTCGGTATATCGTTCTCCGAGATGAACATTTTTGCAAAACTCATACCCGCTCGACCCGGTATCACCATCGCTGATGCTATCAATGAAAATCCAGAATTACGGGCCGCCATAGAAAACAACGCTCTCCATAAAAAACTTATCTCCAATGCTCAGAAACTTGAAGGGACAGTACGACAACTCGGTGTTCATG
>CAYPRD010000012.1:0-28559 GCA_964413195.1 uncultured Candidatus Peribacteria bacterium | reverse complement strand
TCGTCAGGCTCATAATCTGAAGGTCGGTGGTTCGATCCCACCCCCCGCCACCAAAAAACATCGAAAATCCTCCACTTTGGAGGGTTTTTTTTATGTCTTGCCTATTTCAAATCCATCTAAATACGACAATGGAGAAATCTCATATTTTATAAATTCCTCATATTTAATTTTTGTAAAATCAATTCAGTTGAGTAGAAGACATTTAACCATCTGTAGAAAAAATCAATGTGAAATAATGAGAACATCCCGTTCTTGATGATTCCTCAAATAGGAGAGTAGTAGTTGTATTCTATACATAACTGATTCAGGAGATTCGACCCCGGGATTCCTATTAAAAAATGACTTCCATAGCACTTTTCGTATTACAGATAATCACTCCCCACTACTATACTCTTCTTCATTCATAAGTTGGGCCAAATCAAAATGTATTTCTGTTAAGAATTCTCTCTGAATTGGTTCTAAAAATCATAACATATAAGCTGTTTCAATTGTTCTTTTTTGCTGCGATGTTAGGCATATGTCATAGGATCATACAAGAGTATCTTTTTTCTGGTCTTGATCTACAGTATACATACCAATGTTTAGGCCAAGATCACGTAACTCATGAAAAGAAAGATTATTATAATCCCTATATTTTCATAAAAGATATCCATGTCGGAGAAAGAGAGTTTTATATTGCATGGATTCTTCTATTATTGAATTCAATACGAACTTTTTGTCCCCTTTTGAGTGTATCGAATTTTGTACCAACTCAAACTACTGAGGGTATTTCCATTTCTCTTGCTCGAATAACTATATGAGCGAGTGGACCTCCGACTTTTGTAATCACGCCCCTTACGTAACCCAAAGCACCATCTATCTCTGGAGTTGCATGATCGATTAAAAGTATTTTTCCAGCTATATTTTCATAGTTTCAATCGAGTTCTCTACTTATATTTTCAATATAAATAATTTCCCCTTCAAGTATACCTTTCCCTATGAAATATCAGCCCCCATTATTTACCTTATGGCATAATGGATTACTTTCTGCTGAAAGGACCCCGGGGAGAATTAAGTTTATTCTGTCTCTCATTTTATGCTGGCGAACTCTTATATCTTTTTTTCATAAAAAATTGTAGAATTCTTCATTTCAAATTTCTTCACCGTATTGCTTTCTTATTTTTTCCCCAAGAAAAAATAGTATTCTCATGAGAATAAATTTTAAATTTTCACGTGCTGCGAGAAATAATTCTACCTTATTATTTGTTTTTCTTATTGGATTTCAGGTTACTGGTCGTTCTCTCTTGGAAAATTTTGTGTCAAAAGTTTCTAATAAATTAAAACCTCTTATCTGTCTAAATCTTATAAAATCCTGCCCCCTCTCTGTTAGATTTCTATAGATATCTTGTTGATAGAGAATCTGGGAAAATCGATCTGGGTCAGATATTTCAAATTGAGAATAATAAAATGCTCATCTTGCGTAAAAGGCAAATTCTTTTGCGACCCGAACTGCCAATCATATAATTCATTCTATACTTTCTTCTGATAATCTCTCAATTTGGATCATCTCAAAATAACTCTCTACTCCAAGTAACCTTAGAAACTCTTCTTCTAGAGTAGAAAATGTTTCAAACCTTTGCTCTAAGAATCTTTCTAATCTATTAAAAAGATGAGAGAAATATCTCATCACTCTCGTTTGTTCTGAAGTATCTGTATATATTTCTTGTATAATTTCTGCTGCCCGTTCTCTTGTCACAGGGTAAAGTTCGGAATCAAGTCGACTTTGATCGTCGGGATTTACCTCTAAAAGTTTTTTATAATACGAGTAGAATTTTTCTTCGTCTGCTTCCGGTATATCTTCTGGTAAGAAAGCACGAAGATCTGTCTGAAGAAAAACATAGGTATTATTAAGTATAGTAGTAGTCATCTTTTGTCCTTCAATTACCTTGTAACCTATTTCTTTCCTTGTTTGTGGTATGGCTGAGTCAGCAAATAAATATTGAAATAATCCTTGAATAAATTTCGGCTCTCCTCAGACTAATTCTCGAGGGTTAATATCTATCATATCACCCAATACTTCATTCCTACTAGATAATCTATGAGTTATCCTTGATGCATAACGATAAGCCAATTTTGATGCTTGCAATGGCCTTTCTGTGATAGTTGTTAGTGGTCGTATTTGGAGTATAAATAGATCTCATCTTCCATTTAGAGCAAACTCTATATCGAAATAAGGCGTACAGTATTTTTTTCTTAATTCCTGAATAGCTCTGTAAACTTTTTGAAGAATCTCTGGTATATATTGTTCAATTTTTTCTTCAGGGATATCGTTCATAAGATTGTACGTTTCTCCTGTTACTTTTCATCACACTATATTTTCTCAGGAACCACCACATAATTGGATAACAGTATATGCTCTATTGTTATCGACATCATGAGAAAATGCCACCCCAGAATATGATATATTTACAACCATTTCTTGTATAACCACAGGAATCTTCTCTCACGTTTTTGATTCTGAATGAGCCTGAACATCTCTTATGGCCTCTCGTATATTTTCTTTGGGAACATTGAGGTGTGTCTTAAATTGCCCCGCCATACTATTTTCTTTACTATCTTCAGAGGTACCTGAACTCCGTACAGCATAAAATTTATTAGGATTAAGCTCATCTACCACTCTTTCATAATCTTCCAGAGAAATTACAGCGTAATGTCTTGGTACTTGAAAATGTTTTGAGAGAAGAGCAGACAAGAAAGTGAGGTTTTCGTTCTTCCCACCTACAAGTTCATTAGGAGTATTTTTCATAATAATGTATTACTACGATGTGACATAAGAGTCATAAAAAAGAGACTTTTATAAGTCCCAGGAGCACAAGAAAGCCCTTAGTACAACTATTTACGCCACCCTTTTTTTATTCTTCAGTATTGTAGAATGCGAGAACCTCGACTAACTGTTGTGATTGAAAGTTCTAATTCTTCTGCTATTTCACGTTGTGTTTTTCCACTTGCGAGAGCGTGCATGATCTTGATTCTCTCATCCAGAGTTTCTATCTCTTGAGGACTCAAAATATCTTCGAGAAATCCATCGAGGCTATTTTTGTGACGTTTCATCTCCGCAATGATGTTGCTTCTAAGAGTGGCTTGGTAAGACATAGAATATATTGATGTATTACTACGATAATATTTATAGTTTGGAGAAAGTCAAAAAAAATATATCAATTATCATCGTGGAACAAAATTTATAGGTACGTTCATAGCTGTACCATCAGGACCAGGTATTGCGACTAGAAGTTCGATTCTTAACAACCTACCTTGAGGATCAGTTTCCGTGTTCATGCGTGCTGCTCTGATAATCTGTCCGCCAGGTAATTTGCATTTTTTGTTTAGAAGATCTTCCAAAGTTTTCATAATGGCTTCTTTATCGGCTGTTTTTTCATTAAAATTACGAATATTTTCACATCATTCATTACCTGCCTCTATACATTTTTGTACATCTTGTATGCCATTGCTTAGCATCGTATCAGTGTAATCCTTTATGACTCCTACAGGGCTATGGAATAGACTGGATCAATTTTTTATTCTCAAAGATGCGTAAATCATATCATTTTCAGCAACAGGCTTTCTCGGATTGCTATCATTAAAGTAGTAATGACTATAAAATTTTTGCGGATCTGCATGCTTGAAGTCTGGGTGGTATCGTAAGAATAAATTCATTATACCGGTTTGGTATTTTTCAGTTCCTAAAAAATAGAGATCCATTATAGCCCCTACATTTTCACCGCACATTTTTTCCCAATCAGAAAATATTTTTCTTTGAACAGAAGGTATTTTTGATATTTCTTCCGGGTTTTTCCAGGCAAATTCAAAAAGAGAAAATTGGAAAATCCTCTTTCCAAGATATTGATTCCTCAAGGAAGGATATCTTTTGAGCACTTTTAGTTTCTCATGACATTCTTCTGTTTGTTCTGGTGTGAGTTTCCTTGCCTCATCTCAGAGCCAATCAGTTACTTCTCGGATCTCTGTTCTTTGCTTCAGAGCTATTGAAAATGTCCTTCTATTCGAACTTCAATCAAATGTAAAAGTCATATTTAAACACCACTTACCCGTCTTAGGTTCCCTCCCTAGACCGCTCATATCATAATCTATGCGAAATCATTTTTTTTGTATTTTTTCTAAAGTAGTTTGAACTAAGATACGCCTAATTGCGTCATTTAAAGACTTTGTTTGTTCGGTTTCTGTATAATTATCTATATGTTGAAATATCTGTTCACGAATGTCATCTGTATCGATAAGACTTACGATATATTTTTCTATAAGATATTGAACCCTGTTTGAGCTTATAGAAGTACTAAATTTTGTGTCATCTGAAAATACTATAACTACATGGAAAACTGGTTCTCAATCGCCGGGGGTCACTTTTTTTTCTTCTACCTGTACTGTTCTTAGACTGGCACCGAAGAACTCTTGTATTTCTTCTTCTAACATTGTTTTTAGAAGAGTTATATCTCCTGTTTTACTTATTTTGTTTAGGGCAGATTCTTCAGCAGTATGGTATTTTGTATTTCTTTCCTTTTCTTTTTGAGAATCTCTTTGTCACACCACAGGTAGGTCTTTCACCCTGTTCCCTGAATTGTCGGGATTTAACAAGCCAGAAGGGTTATCTCTCGGACTTTCTGATTCCTTTTTTCATAGTTGGTATAATAAGACGGGCACACCAAGGGCTACAACCGAGGAAATTATTATTATTACTCTATGTCGTTTTCTGGGTATAATTTTAGCGATTTCAGAAGTCGCAGGGACACCTATCTCCACAGGTTTCCGAATTCCCATGCCACTCAAAGAGTCCCTGAGAGCTTCAATATTCTCTCATTTACCAGCTATTAGTTTCAATTTTTTTGTTTTCTCAACTTGTATTTGGTTTTTCAGGTTATTAACGTCACCATGTATACGATTTCGAGTATCTCTTAGGTATTTAAATCTATCAATGACAGCTATGAGTGGGGCTCTTTTTTCGTCGATACCTGCCCTAAATCCCTTATTCTTAGAAGTGTTTTTTTGTTCCAATAATCTTGCATTTTCCTCGGAAGCTTTTACCCTTTCCTCCTCATTTGGCTTAGGCAAATGGGTAAGTTCTCCTTCAAATTTTTTCTGTTTCTCTTCGAGAGATACTATATACGTGCTCAATTCTTCTATCTCTCTTTCTAAAGCAGTTCTGTACTCTGCTACGAGTTGATCAATAACTTTATTTTGTATCAACCAACATCCATCTACTAGTTCAAAATCGTCTATCCGAAGAACTCAGAATAATGGGAAAATAGCTCTTATATCTCCAATAGTTTTCGTAACAAGATGATCGGGTATTTTTTCAAAGGGATGTTCCGGGGGTGTTCTGTGCACAGAAGTTTATGTAAATATTCTTTTATTATAAATATATATTTTTTATGTCAATTTTTTTATAAACCTCTCAAAAACCCTAATATATCTCTTCCGCCATTCGGTGTTGGCCAGCTGTGAGGGTCGCCGTTGTAGCCTGTATAGCCTTCGCACCAGACAACTTCATTTCCGCTAGAGCATTTGTTGTATTTCGTACAGGTGAGAGAACCGATTTGGATATTTTCTGTTTGTGATTCGTCACATTCATTGATTTTGAGACGACTATTTCGTGCGCTGACTCCAGAGGCGTAGGAAGAAAGGTGATCGTTGGTATTTTGATAAAAGAGTGAAGGTGCTGGCCCAGAACAAGTTCCTACATATCCACCAGAACCAACCACAGCAAGGCCACTGATGAATTCTCCACGGAGACAGGCAATCCGTTGTGCCATCCATCCACCGAGAGAGTGACCTACGGCATATATTTTATTTCTATTGATGCAATATTTATTCGTAACTTCTTGGATCATGGCATCGATAAAAGTCATATTTTCTTTTTCGCTCCAAGAAAAACTATTCCCACTTGATGCACTTAGTGCTCCCGGATAGGCAACAATAAAATCACTTTGTCATTTATCCAGACCCATATATTTTTGTACCTGATCTTTACTGTTGGTCCTTCCGTGAGTAGCAATAACAAGAGCATGCTCTTTACTACTATTGTATCCACTCGGAATGAAGAGATTATATCTTCTCTCTTTCCCGGCAATAGTCATTGTTACTTCTCCTGAAGAAATTGGAGTAGGAGTAGTGCATCACACGCTTTGAGTGGAAAGTGGTCAGCGAGTTTTTTGATATTTCTGGAGTCAGATAATAAGTTCTGCGGACTTGCCTCGAGATATCAATGTTTTTTGTGTATATGTTCGAGTGCTCAAAATATTATTCGTATCGAATGTATTCTGAAGTTCGGTGTACCAAGGCGAGATGGCTGTATCGATACCAAGGGAGAAACTCTTATTTCCAAAAGCAGCTGCCTCAAGTGTAGTAACTGGATTATTTGGCTTGAAAGTACCATCATCAAACCCTTTTGCGATCCCAAGTTTATGGGCCGTACATATATATTTATGATACCACATAGTTGGTTCGACATCTGGAAAGCATCTTGCACTTCCTCCTTCTATGATAGGAGTATTGCTTGCTCGAAGTAAGAGCGTGAGAAGTTCAGCACGAGTTATGTTGTTATTGACTCCGTATGTGCCGTCTGAGTAGCCATTTGTCAGTCACTGAGATTGCAGTTCGAGTATAGAATCACGATACCATGAATACGTGATATCAGAAAAATCAGCCCACAATACTCCACTCACTAGGGAGCATAAGAATAGAATGTATTTATACATGGGTATTCTTTGTAGTCTTGATTTTTTTCTCTATTTTTTCTACTCGACCCAATAAATCATCTTGTTCTTTTTCTTCTTCTTCTAGATTGTCGACAAGTTCAGAAATTTTCTTCTCGCTTCGCAGTGCTCGTATAAATGCTGAAGTGATAATACCAGTTGGCAGAGCGACGAGTCCTATACCAGTAATTGCCAAAACCATACCTACAATTCTTCCGGCAATAGTTACGGGATAGATATCTCCATATCCAATCGTTGTGAAAGTGACAACTGCCCACCAGATACCATCAAAAATGTTTTTCACGCCAGGGTTTGAGCTGTGTTCTACTGCATAAAAAAGTACTCAGGTGACGAGCAGTACCTGGATAAAAATCATAAAGATAATCATCATTTCGTACCATATCTCACGCCACATATCCCTCAATAATCTCAAGACACGTGACGAACGGTAGAAATGAAATAAATTAAAAATACTTGTGAATCTCAAGACACGTAAGATAACGGTATCGGCATTATGTAAATCATGTGTCCAGATCATCATAAAAAGGGGGGTGATGACAATGATATCTACGAGAGTAAGTGGATGAAAAAGAAATCGTATACGCGCTTGGCTTGGTGAGAGATTTTTATACAGTGCTGGTGCATACCACAGTCGATAGAGAAATTCTGCTAAAAATGCGGCAAGTATAGCGATGTGAATAGAGAGAAATAAACTTCTGAGCTCTTGGGTCATGATATGTTCAACAGACTCAATAATGGTGAGCGTGATACTTGTTATGACGAGTATAATCATCAAAAAATTGATGGTCATGGTGAGTTTTTCTTCAGATTTGAGTTTGCTGTAGAAGCTCATAGGAGTATTAAAGAGTTATCAATATACCTTCTGGATTTTGACTGTTGCGAAGCTCATATCATCCCCTTTCTTTTGTTTTATCGGTAAGAAGAATCACGTTTGGTATTCAGAGGAGATCAGCGTCACCCATCTTCACACCAAATCCAACATCTCGATCATCAATCAGTACATCGTGACCACTTTCCTCTAGGGCTGTTGCTATTTTTATTGCTGCTTCTTTATGATTTCCATGCAGGACTATGAGAGTGTGGTAGGGTGCAATGTTTTCTGGCCAGTTGAGTCATACATCTGTCATACGTGCCTCTGCGATGACTCCCATGGTTCGTGAAATTCCGATACCATAGCATCCCATATGTGGGAAGAGAACAGTACCATCTTCGGTTGTTACCTTCAATTGGAAAGCTCGAGTGTATTTGTCAGAAAGATCAAAAATATTGCCAACTTCGGATGCTTTTTGGGTGACATATTTTTCGTTATTTTTTGGGTTGAGATCACTATCTTTTGCCGTTTTTATATCGTACCATTTTTGCGGTTCTGGTATGTCTCTTCCCCAATTACAGTTGGTCACGTGGAGTCCTGTTTCATTTCACCCGGTTTCAAAATTTATCATTCCCGCGCATGATTCATCGATGTAGGTTTGGATATTTTCTGGGAGATTATACAAACCAGCATATCCGGGGAGCGCGCGCGTAAATTTTTCTATTGTTTGTGCTGTTGCTGGTTTCCACCCAGGTCCAGCTATTTTTCTGAGCTTCACTTCATTTACATCATAATCAGATCGGACGACGGCAAGCATCATTTCATTATCTCGTTCATAGAAAAGTGATTTTGTTGATTGTTCAATAGGGATACCAAATTTTTCTATGAGTGCCTGGACACCGATAATACCCTCGAGGTAGTTTTTTTCTAACTTTTTTTTCACAGTATCATAGGTGTATTCTGGTGCTTTTGATGGTGCGATTTCACGATTGTGCCACGTGTTTGTTGTCACGTCTAAAAATATTGTATCCTCTCCAATGGGAGTGAATGTTTGAAATTCTATGGAATCGTTTGGTGTAAATTCTCCTCCATCGGAAAAAACGGGAACAGTGATATCTCCGATTCATAATCGTTCATACACGCGAATATACGCCTGTTTCATGGTTTCAAAAAATTGAATGAAATCCTCTTCATTTGGATGAAATGAATATGCATCTTTCATTTTAAATTCTCTTCATCGGAGAAGTCCTGATTTGGCACGTTTCTCGTTTCGAAATTTTGTCTGCATTTGATAAATACATATCGGGAGATTTTTGTATGATCGTAAAAATTCGACCATAAGTGGCGTGGCTACCTCTTCGTGAGAAAATCAGAGAGCAAAATCTGCCTCATTTGCTCACTTTACTCGAAAAAGGATATCGACCCCCCAACGGTTTGTTGTATCCATGGACTCCTTACTTACGAGGCTTCACATGAGTATTTCTTCGCACCCTATCGCATCCATTTCTTCGCGCACAATATTCTCGATTTTTCTCATCACTCTCAGTCAGAGAGGAAGAAAGTTATATACACCGGCATTTTCCTGGCGTATGTATCCAGCCTGTAACAAAAGCCCCGTGGATTTATTTGCGGATCATCCTGGGATCGTTTTTAGTGTTTGAAAAGCAGTTTTTGATCGAAAATGCATAATAAGCTGATTATAAACAATCTCATTTTTTGTCGAAATTTTTATTGATAATAGGGAAGTTTGTTACTTGCGGTATTCTTTTTTTTTGCTATACTTAATTGTGTTATTTTTTCTATTATGAAACGTATTATCCTCACTGTTGGTGTTTTATTTTTTGCTTTTGGTGTCTATTATATTGGCCAGAACTATACCCTTGTGCAGCTTGATAGCACGCAGTTGGCTCAGGTTGGATCAGAGACACTGCAATCATCTATTCTGGGTATAGGACCAAAACCAGAAACCACATACCAAAAAGATGTCCTTTTTCGTCTATGATCTTTTGCATTCGTTCGAGCCGATTCCGGTCTTCTTAAATAGCCTTTTGAAGTAAGACGACTTCACCGATAAATTCCTGTGATTTTTTCTTTGGTTTGGATAAAAAGTCACGTGTTTCATTTTCCCATCTTTTCAATGCAATCATGGCATTTTGATAGGCTGATTTCTGGTCTATACAACGTATCATTCGTATTTCGGGCATTTCGAATTTATTGGGTTCAAAAAAATATTCTCGATAGTCATTTTTATCGATAATGTTACACGCAACAAATCCACGAGTTGTTTTCCCTCATTTTTGATCCATATATTGAACCGTGATATTTTTTCGTGCTATCGAAATAATATCATCTATGTTCTGGCGGAGATGGTATGGTGTCTTGTGAAATCTCATACTTATATTAGAACACGGATTCTATAAAAAACTATTAAAAAGCAAATAGAAAATATGAATTTCCCGAATTGGGTTGCAATCTTTTGTATTTTTTGTACCCTACACAGTGTTAAATTTTACCTATGTATCATATTCTCTGACACAAAAACCCAGATACGGATGCTGTCCTTTCGGCCTTGGTAGCGAAAGAATATTTTCTTGCGATGGGGCAAGAGGCCCAGGCATACCGGCTTGGAGAGCTCAATAAAGAGACGCAATATATTCTCAAAACTATTGGTGTTGAGGCTCCTCAACTTGTCTCCAACCTTCCCGAAGGGTCGGAGGTGGTACTCGTTGATCATAATGCTCATGACCAGGCGATCGATGGTATTGAGCAATTATCAGTAAAGTGCATTATTGACCATCATTCTGTTCAAAATCTGAAAACTTCTGAGCCAATACAGCTTCGTTTTGATCCTGTGTGTTCCACCTGTTCTATTCTGTTTCTTATGTTTGTTGAACAAGACCTGGAAATATCTGATGCGGTGGCAAAAATGATTTTAGCAGGGATTCTTTCTGATAGTCTTGCATTTCGTTCTCCAACGACAACAGAGGAAGACAGAGAAATTGCAGAGTATTTGGCAGAAGATCTTGGTATTTCTGACATACAGGCATATGCAAAAGCTATGTTTGATGCGAAGTCTGATTTAGGCGATATGCCGGTGAGACAGATGATAGAGCTCGACTATAAGGTATTTTCTGTTGGTGAAAAAAAATTCTGATATGGCGTCATGGAAACAACAAATCCTTCCTATGCACTGGATCGTAAGAATGAAATTATTACTGATATGAGAGCCCTCAAAGAAGATACAGGACTCTGTGCTATCTTTTTCTCCGTGGTAGATATTTTGGCAGAGAAAAATTTTACTTTTGTGGCTGGAGAAGTCGAGGAGCAGGCCCTACAGAAAGCTTTTCAGACTACTTCAACAGATCTTGTTGCTGACCTATGAAAACGTCTGAGTCGTAAAAAAGAGCTCGAGCCACCACTCCGAGCGTATTTTGAAAAGCTGTAATTTTACAAAAATACATTTTTCTCTATACTCACGAAACGTTCAATAACAGAACGTCTTCTATATTTTCATACTACAATATGAAACCCGCATTGGAGCAATATGAATTGCTCACGTTTTACAAATTTGTTGATATTCCTGAACCTGAAGTTGCATCTGTTTGTGCTGAGCATCTTTCTTTTTGTCATGATATCGGGCTCCGCGGCCGTATTTATATAGGTACAGAGGGTATCAGTTCAACTGTTTCTGGTAATCTCGGTCAATGCCGCGCCTATCGTCTCTATCTTCAGTCAAACAAATATTTTTCCGATATTCCTGATATCGATATCAAGGCGACACGTGTTATGGAACATCAGTTTCCCAAATTAACTGTGAAAGTCAGGAATGAAATCGTTGTGCTGGGAGAAAAAGTTACTGCGGATGAAATCGAAAAATACAAAAAAGAAATCACTCCCGCTGAATTCAAAAAAATTATTGATGAGGGTCGATTTGATGAATACATGATTCTGGATATGAGGAATGATTACGAGTATCGTTTGGGTCACTTCAAGGGTGCAATACCGGCTGGTACCGTCAATTTTCGAGAAGTTCCAGAGCTTCTCAGACGCTATAAAGAAAAAGCGGGTGGGAAGAAAATCATTTGGTACTGTACGGGTGGTATCCGGTGCGAAAAGGCCTCGGTCTTAGCCAATAAATCAGGATTGAAAGATATCTACGCTATCGAATGAGGTATCGTAAAATATGTGAATATGTACAATGATGGGAACTGGCTCGGAAATCTCTATACTTTTGATGATCGTGTAAGTACACAGGTGGGAGATGGAAGTACTCATACCACTATTGGTACCTGTCTTCACTCAGGGAAGCTCACAGATCATTGTGATAATTGTCGTTACACTGAATGTAATGCGCGATTGATTGTCGATCAGGAAGAACACAAAAAATACATGGGATTTTGCTCCGAAGAATGTTTTCAAAAAGCGTGCGAAACACTCCTGATTAAAGATGTTTCTTGGGATCGAATCAATTTCCACAAGAGAGCGAGTACATACAAAGAACTCCGTTCCCTTGTAAAAAATAATCGTATCGAACTTCATGCCGTGAAAGAAGTCGTCGAAAAACACCTCAAAAAACACCTTGGACCTGCTGTTTTTATTCACAAAACAAGTCAGAAAGAAGGGGTTATTCAGATGGACTAGCGTCTTTCTTGAGAAAATCTTGCATCATTGTCGTCCAGTTTCATCCAGCATCAATGGTTTTTGCCTTATTGAAATACTCATCTCTTTGTGTTCCATTTCCTTCCATGTGTGCGAGCATGCCAGCCTGAACGAGAGCGATAAGGTTGGTACTATTTTTGGCTAACACTTCTTGTGCAATATTTTTTGCTTCAGTGGTGTTTCCTGTTTCCCGCAGATACCATGAATACAGGCCAGAGATATCTGAGGAATTGGGGAATTTTTTTAAACCTATTTTGATCCATTCGTGTGCACTACGATTTTCTCCTTCCGTCAGTGCAAGATAGACAGCATTGATGATATCTGATTCTAGGACATCTGGGCCGAGCATCAGGTATCACAAAACCTGAAACATATTTTTCTTGAGATCTAAAACGTAATAACTGTACGCAAGTTTTCGTTCAACAACAGATTTTGGTTCATAACCACCGAGAACAGCATTGTTGAAGTAGATATTTGATGTGCCATAATCACGCTTTTCAAAATAGATAAGTCCGAGTATAAAATCTGCTTCTGGATCTTTTGGTTCAAGTTTTTTATAATTTCCGAGCACACCCAATGCTCGGTCATACTGTCCGATCATGTAGGAAGCAAATCAAACTATTTTGAGCACTGGCCGATAATCTGGCCTCCTTCGCAGGATTCTCTCTCCAAGATTGATAGCGGTCGTGTAATCACCATGTTTATACCATGCTCCTACCATAAGCGCTTCTTTGTAGTTGATATCTTTGTTTCCGATAGTGCTGTAATTTCTCAGAGCTTCTTCCACATCGTTGACAGGCTCATAATCATACCCATATTCAGCGATACTTTTTTCACACGTAATAAATTCGTGTTCACATGTCCAGGAAACCTGAAAATATTTCTTGAGGTAGTCTGGAATATCGATATTGGAAAGTGCTACAAGAAAATCATCATCCCCGGTGTACCGAAGAGCATGCATAAATTCTTTTTTTTCATTGTTTGTGAGGATGTCGATATTTTTCTTGTATAGATCAGCACTTTTTTGAAATTGTTTAGCACGAAAAGCAGTATGAGCCATCTTTCTCTCAATATCAGAATTTCATCACATTTTTAGTATTCTTTCGTACAAGCCCAGTGCCTCCCGATATTCATTGCTTGCTACGAGGTATTCTGCTCGTTTACTGAGTATACTGATACGCTCTGTTTTTGCAGCTTGTGAGAGCCCTGCGTCGCTTTCTTTTTGTTCTTCGGATTGGTTTTCCACCACGCGTATGCCCGTATCGAGGTTGGCAGCAATAGGAGATGTTTTTTCATCCATCTTTACTTGTATTTCTCAGGAACGAGGACTTTTTTCTCCTCATCCTCCTAAACAACTTGTGAGTAAAGTAAGACTTATCAAAAGCGCTATATATTTTTTCAACGTGAAGAATGTGTGAAGCATCTTGAAAGTTAGAGAAACACGCCTACACTGCATACTATATTATTTCTTTATTATGCACAAATCTTTTTCTCTTGCACTTCTCTTCATTAGTTTCTTCTTTCAAGTGTCGGCGTTTGCACTTGATGATACGCAGGTTCTTGATAAGGAGAAAGTAGCCCCAAGCGATATTACCCTCCGCTCATTTACTTCTTGTGAGAATATGGATACGGTATTGACTGGGTATTTTCGTAAGGCTCTTTTGGATCAGATGTCCGTCTATGGGACACCGGGTGGTCCTTTTGATGACAGAGTAGCTATGCCTGCCCTAGAAAAAGGTCTCGGCATTGGTGGAGGAGGCAATGAGACGTCTTTCAGTCAAACCAATGTACAGGTGGTCGGAATTGATGAGTCGGAAGTAGTTAAAACAGATGGCACATATATCTATTATGCCTCCAATCAACCAGACACTGAGGGGTATCAGTATGTGACCATTACCCGTGCTACTCCAGCACAAAATATGGAAATGGTAAAACGCATTAAACTCCCCACCAATTACGGAAATATCCAGCTGTACGTCGCTGATAAGACACTCACGATTTTGGCGACAAAATGGAATCAAAACTTTGCCTACAGTGCCAGTCCTATCACTATCGGTCATGGTTCTTCCACAGTGGTTATCACCTATGACGTTACGAGCCCTGAACAACCAAAGCTTACACGTTTTTATACCATCAATGGAGATCTCTCTCAGTCTCGGAGAGATGGGGATTTTCTCTATGTTCTTTCACAAAATTATGTTGGGCTCAATATGTGGGGAGTAGCTGGCATGTACACGAAAGAAGACGTCAAAACATACCTTGATAAAAAATTTGACGCCCAAAGTATTCTCCCTGAAACCGTCGAAATACATACTGATGATAAAAATGAGATCACTGTTTGAGAGAAGAAAATACCTTATTCTCTTTCTCGAGGAAAAGTGGGATGTACAGAAGTGGAATACCTCCTTCCGGAAAAACCACAAAATCTTTCTTTTTTGACACTTTCTGTTATCCCACTGAAGGGAGGAAAGGTAGTACGGAAAGTGGTCTATGGTGATGCAGCACAATTTTTCATGTCTCAGGAAAGTTTCTACATTGTTTCCAATTATTGGAAACAAGGCGGTAATTTTCCATGCCCTCTCAATGCTCGCTGTATCATGCCTACATTTCGTTCTGAACAAAATTCTCTTATTCACCGATTTAGTACCAAGAATGGTCGCGTTCAATATCGCTATTCTGTACTCGTTCCTGGGATGCCGCTTTCTCAGTATGCGCTCCATGAAAAATGAGGTGTCTTGTTTAGTGCACATCAGAGGGATTGGACGACAAATGGTGTCGACATATTTGCGATTGATGCGGGATGAAAATTACTCTCAAAACTAGAAAATATTGGTGCAAAAGAGCGTTTCCAGGCAGCTCGCTATATGGGAGATCGTCTCTATTTGGTCACTTTTGAACAGATCGACCCGCTCTTTGTTATTGATACAAAAAAACCGTCTGATATGAAGATTTTGTGAGAACTTACTATGCCAGGATATTCGACGTATCTGCACCCCTATGATGATAACCATATCATTGGTATTGGGTATGATACAAAAACGCTTCCTGGTGGGGGAGTGACCAATGCTGGGCTCAAGGTAGATCTCTATGATGTCACACAAGTAAGTCAGCCAAAACAAAAATTCTCTCGTGTGTTTGGCGGTGTGGGATCTTCTTCGGATGTTCTGTGGAATCCGCGAGGACTCGTATGGGACACACAGAAAAAAAATCTTATTTTCCCAGCACAACTCATGGATCAAAATCCTCTTACCTACCAGTATAATTCCGGTTGGCAAGGATTATTGGTTGTCAATGTAGATGCTGCCTCCGGTATCAAAGAAACAGCAAAGATATCACATATTGATATGTCTGGAATTGCTGAAAAACGTAAATCCGAGTGCGCACAGTATGTGACCCCAGTAGGAGAAGAGAAGTGCTATACTCACATTGTCACGGGTGAGAAGATTTGTCTCAAGCCAAGTCAAAATCCTCTCAATACGACTATTCCGTCATACTGCTATGCTGAATTTGATGACTCTTCATACCTAGCGAACACTATTTGGAACTTTGCTCCATTCTTTATTCAGAGAGGTCTCTATATTGGATCTACTCTCTATTCTGTTTCACCAGAATTGATCCAAGCACATACCTATGGTTCCACGTCGAGTCTGGTAAAAAGCATTGCGAATAAATAGCTTTGTTTCCGAAGTATTCTTTTTATAGTTCGTCAAAAGCGATATAACTATCTCGAGGAGAATCCATGCCCATATAGGCAGCCTGTCATCCTTGTGCGACGAGGAATGCTTTCCCTTTGTGTCGAGCGAGTCCAATAAGAATCTTTTTTGCTGTTGAAATATTATCCAGTGTTTTTCCGGCTCTTGCGAGACTCACAAGAGTTTCGAAATTTGTTTTCGCTGCAACATAAGCTTCTCTGGCGAGCTTGATTTTCCTTGCTCATTTTACCCCAGCTCCCGCTCATCGTACTGCTTTCCCAGCAGCACCAAGCCCAGCACCAACACCTGTGAAAATAGCTATATCTGATGCGAGTCAGAGAATACCCCACCCAAGACTAATAAATCATCCACCAACATCTCATCGGGAGAATGCTTCATAGCTATCGTACCCATCACGAAATGTCCCTACAATAGGTACCATATATGTAGCAGCATCTCATACTTGTTGTGCAAGGGCGATTTTCCCGTCATGACTTATTTTCATACCAAATAACCCCTCTAAAAATTCACCACTTTCTATTTCTTGAGCAAAATGCTTTCTGAAATCATTTTCATTTAAATACGCGAGATGTGGTTTTCCATCTTTCATCTCGAGAGAGAAGAAGGGCGTGATATGTATTTTTGTCTCTGGGGACTTTCCGAGAAGTTCGGTAAGGAGTTGTTTGTTTTCTGGATTTCAGATGAGACTCTTAATGGCTTCAATATTTTTTGTATGTTGGTCAATACTTCGTGCCAGGATTCCATCGACATCTGCATTTTCTTGGGATATGAGAAGTTGAAGCTCATCGTAGGATTGTTCTATCCGCTGGAACCTAATCTTCATGGTTGTCTTTGCTATTTCTTCGTTGATGTTATTCGTTGTCTCGGTTGCTTCAGCCGCAACACCTGGTGTGTTTTCTATGCCTGTTTCTCCTTTTTCCCTTTGTGAACCAGATGTGCCTGTTTCAAGTGTATTGTCTGGTGTCTCATCGAGATATTTTTTGAGCTCTTCCGACATTTCTTGTGGTTTATAGCCACTATTAAACATCATATAAAGAGCGCCAGCGCCGATACCGATAAGACCAAGTTTTTTAAATTTCCCGAGATATTTGAGTCGAGGATTGATGTGAATATCGAGGACCTTCCCAAATTTTATATGATACGTCCGTTCACCTGCGAGAGATTTGAGACGTTGTGAAGCTTGTTTGAGTTCTCTTGCAAATTCATCAGCAGGCATGTGTCCCTTTTTCTTCAGGAGCTCGTCGTGTTTTTTCCATTCTTCATCGATGAGATCATCTATTGCCTTTGTATCTGCCGTGACTCGTTCTCGTGCCTTCTTGAGAGCATCAGCTTGGCTCATACCGTGTGTATCGCGAAAGAAATCATCCACATTGCTTCCCAAAATTCCTGGACGAAAGATTTTTTCTCCATGTTTTTTGACCCCATCAATGATACTTGTCCTGAGCGAACCGTCGAGATGAGCCCTGCGTTGAGCAATCACGGTATCAATTTTTGCTATATTCCTGTCCATGAGAGCGTGATTTTTCAAGAGATCTTCTTCTCAGTTAAATTCAGGAAGATCTTTGATAAGATCAGCTATTTCTTTCATACCTATTGCTACTCTTTTTAGTCGAGATTGCTTAAATTTATAGAGGAGAGCTTTTGCACGATAGAGCTGACTCAAATGATGTCGTTCTCGCATGATTGTCTCTCCATGTTTTCCGATAAGGCCACGGAGTTTATTTCCCCGGACACCTTCCACATATTCATAAAAATGGGCTGTGAATTGGTTTTTTGGATCACTAAATACACTTTTCCAATTCCCTGTGAGAGCTCTTTCCATAAGTCATTTTCCGACAATACGAACCCCGTTGTATACTGCTGTTGCCAAATGGTATGGATAGAGAGTCCCTCTGACAAGAGGTCGCAGGATTCCCAGTTTTCATTTTTTTGAATTTCGATACTGAAATACCTTATTGAGTGCGGATTCGGTGTAAGAGAGAGCAATAATCGGAACGAGTCCATCAGCGTAGTCGCTGATACACTCCTGTGCGACGAGCTGCTTGTTATCTTTTGTAAGCAGATCAAACACTCCGCCAAAAGTTTCCATAGTTCCTAAAACGTATCTTTCATAGAGTCATTCGAGAATGATCTCTTTTCCTACTACGATGAGAGCGCAGGCGCCTCATTGGAGTATCTCATCTACAACAGGCGCAATTTCTGGATCGGATTTTCCCCATACATTTTTGAGTTTGCGACCAATGTCTCCGAGTTCATGAATTCCTTCTCGATAAAATCACATCAACTGGCCTCCAATATTGGACTTTTTGGCATTCTCAAAACGTACGTTCATATCTGTCTCGCCCGGATTGCTACAGAGTGCTTTCGGTAACCCAGTGATGTTGCCCTGTGCATCAGGTATGGCATAGGACACCATATCATCGATGGATATAATGATGCCTTCAGACTCAGCAGCCTCCATCAGCTGTTCGAGATCTTTTTCCTCCATCAACCGTTTTTCTGCTCGCAGCGTGCCCTGGAGTTTCTTTCCTTCTGCAAGAGTTTTCTCATATTTTTTCGGATCTATTTCAAGATTCTTTATGAAATTATCAAGGCCGTCTTGGTCGATTTTTTTCAGATGTTCTGTTTGTTCGGGAAAGATTTTTTCAAATGCTGTTGCTGTCATAGTGTCGATATTTCCGAGAGCACTATCGTAGACCTGTGCTAATCGTTCTTCATTCGTGATATTGCTGACTATCTCTCAGAGTTTTTCTGTTGGTATTGTTATTTTGTGTTCTTCCAAGAATTGCTTGGCTTCTGGCGTATGGAGAACTTCATTTCCTATAAAAGATGGGAGTTTTTCTGGATCCTGAGGAACAGACATTCCTGCAACTGATTTTGTTCCTTCGAGAAGTGCCAGTACAGCACAGGTACTGATAATGGGATGATCACCAAAAATCTGGGCACCACTTTTAGCAATATGAAGGACAAAATCTATGACATTCTTCCCTCATCCAACTGCTCCGGAGACAAATGTATCTATTCCAATATATTTCATAGCTATCGCTCCTCAAGCGACGAATTCTGCTTTATGATCATTGTAAGCCGCTTCCAGTGTTCTTTGTTTCAATCCGAGGTATGTTTTTGCTGTTTCGGTGTGATCCTTGAGAGGTATCATGGGCCCATAGAGTTCTTCCAATTTTTTTACTTCTTCTCATGTTTCAGGTTTTTCCGTGATAACTTCTTCTCATGTGTCTGTGCCTTTTTCTGCTACTTCTTCTGTTCCATCGTTTTTTTTCTCGTCTTCACCGTTCTTGAGAGTTGAGAGTATTTCTTTTGCACCTTTTACTCCAAAGCCTGCGAGAAGTCCGTACCAAGCAATTTTGAGCCCAAGAGTTATACCATTCCAAACTTTATCCCATCATGCTTTTAGCATGCCCATCGGGCTCAGTTTTTCTCTTAGGTTTTCTAGTTTTGCTTTTCCGGCTTCCTTTGCTTTGTCTGCTTTCCCCTGGACATCCTCTGACAGACGAGAGAGGGCTCATTTTGTGGTTTCAGATATTGCTTTTCTTGTTTTGATTTTTTCGCTCAGGAGCTTTTTTACTTCTTCGATTGGTGGCAAGTTTTCATTGGTAATAAGGCTCTGCCATTCATTCTCTGTGAACTCAATAATTCATTCTTTTTCTCCCGCTTGCAACTCTGTATCAATGATACTCTCAAACGCCGCAAGACGTTCTTGATTTTTTGCTTCCTTCCGGAGCATATCTCGCAGAATATCGAGCGTTTCAAAACGCCGTGTCTGTTCTTTTTCGAGGGTAGGTGTCATAAGTACAATTTTATACTTTCTTACTCTACCATACCGTCGTGTAGATTGCAAAGATTATTACCTACAAAAGGGGATATATTTTTATTCAACAGAGCGGATTTGTCCACCTGTTTCATTTACTGCTTTTTCTAGCGGGGGACATGAGCTATATCCGGGAACTTTGACAAGATGGATAATAGCACTTTCTGTATTGACATGGAGATAATATGATCAACTGGTTCTTTCTCCATCAGTAACAACTGCTATAACTGGTTTTCTTCCGAGTTTTTCTCGCTGGCTTGCTGCATAGGGGACAAGATCATTTAATGCACTGAATAGTGGCGTAGATCCTCCTACGGTCTTGAGAAGTTGTGCGTTATGTGACAATAGATCTCATGAAGTATTCTCTAATGGAAAGACGTAAAATGCTGTATCAGCATTTCATCCTCGTCTGAAGTAACCATTCAAAACTTCCAAATTACTCTGCATGGAGTCTGAATTATCCACGAAAATAACATCTGGTTTTGGATCAAGTTGTGCTACACTTTCTGTGATTGCATCGGTGATGGTGATTTCGACCTTTCTCTCCCGAGCATCTTTTTTTCCTTCTGGTCACTTGGCTTCTCTTCTCCCAACAGCTTCGAATTCTATCGTGACCTCATTCTCATTAATACCGAGACGGGCAAGTTCTTTTCTTATTCTCTCTACTCGTTGCCGACTTACAAGATCATTATTGATATCTCCACCAACAGGATCGGCAAATCATTTTATCTGAATGCGACGCAATTTTGCGCCACTCTGTGTATAGAATCGTACCAGTGACTGTAGGTCTCTTCCATCGTTCTGTCATAACTCTCTGTTACTAAAAGGAAAATAAATTGTTAGAGTCTGCTTTACTGGATCCCAGGTATTGCTGAGTTCACGCGTTTCTCAAATTTTTGTAGTGGTGAGTTGCGGTGCTGATTTTTCTCATTTTTTTTGACCGGGGATCAAAACTGGATAAAGGACTCCCGGAGATTCTTTTGGCTCTAACCAGGGTTTCTGATATTTTCATGTGTCGACACCTTCAAAAGGATTTCTCAAACTTTTCCATGCCTCTGATTGTACTGTTCTTACCTGATTGCTACTGGGCGATGGCTGGGGTTTATCACCACATCAAGCAAGTAGCCCAGCTAATGTGGAGAAACCAATTACTCGCAAAAGTTTTTTCCCTCTGGATCAGAGAGTAGGGGATATATTTGTATTATTTTTCATAAAATGGTTTTTTTAAGATCCTGATTTTTATGACAATAATTTTTCCTTATCTTCTGTTTGGATGAGGGACTCTCTTATTGCAGCATCAAGAAATTGCTCTACTGTTTCTCGTGTATAATCTTTTACAAGAGTTCGAGCTTCATGTTCCAGCGTAACAAATCGAGCCGCAGGTGGTATAGATTTTAATTTTTCTATAAAACGTGGTTCTGTTCGCATACTTTCATAGTCAAACAGTAATCATCAATGCGATCTTGGATATATATTAAGAGTGCCGAGAATTTGCATTCTGATTTTTTGATGCAAGGAATCTCATTCTTCTACTTTTCATCCAATTTCTTGTAAGAATTCTTCTAGTACTTTTGTTTCTACTGTCTCTTTTTTTCTTCGAAATTTTATACTGTCAAGAGTATGCATAAAAATACTCGCCAGAACTGAATTTCACGATAGAAGATCATTTCTGATTTTCTCTCCTAATGCTCTTTCTTCATCAATCTTTCACTTTTTAGGTAAACCTATAGTAAGGCGTTTACAGGTAGCGCGGAATGCCTTTGCGATAGCTTCATCATGCACTCATGAAAGAAGCCGCTCTCTCACTTCTTCCTTTGTTGTACATATTTCAGTAACTTCTATTTTTGCATCGAAGGCACAACTGCTTATAGATCAAATTTGCTCGAATATAGTTGTTCAAGGCTTTAGCATATATATTTATTACTTTATAATAATAAAGTAATTCTATATATAAAATATATATTGTCAAATTTATTTAACTGTATAATACTTTTCGTAGACTCTTTTGCCCATCTTTTTGTCGATCGGCAATCAGGCTTATGTACTTTTTCATAGCATGTATCTCCTGATCTGCTTCATTTTTGTTGCGAGAGAGAAGTTTTTTGATATTCATGTTCATTTTTCCATCCACGAGGTAAGAGTAGAGCTCTTCAATAGTTAAGTCCCCCCATTCTTTCGGGTGTTTTGCAATGACTTTGAGTCCGTCGAGTTTTTCAGGTTCTTGTGAGATCAGATCGTACCCTTCCTGAAGCTTTTGGTCTATCCATCCATCGGTGCGGTTGATGGAGGTGATAGTTTCTGGAAGAGTGAGTTTTTTCTGTGCAGCAAGATCCATTCTTTGGTGCAGTTCTCGGTGTCTCTCGAATGATTGCTTGAGGAGTTGGTTGAGTTCTTCTCGTTCTCCATTTTGTGTCCCAAGTTTTCCTACTGTTGCGCGTATTTGCTCCATGGTTTTTTTATCAACAGCATAATCTTTATAGGGGCTATCTGGTTCAGGATTAAGTGCTGCGAGCATCGCACCAACGGGATAGGCACAAATCTTTGGGCCTATTTCTGGATGAGTAATGATCTTCCCCCAATCACCAGCATCAGCAAATCGAGCTTTGAATCGATTGATAGAACCAGAAATATTTTCTGTATCAACGATTTTGGATGGTGATTCGAGTGGCTCAAAAGATCTTTCACGTGATATGGGTGCACCTACGGCTGCTTCACGCATCTTTGAGGTCGCGCCAGTACTACGAAGTATATTATCCAGCATTGGTGCTCCAAAAGCAATTCCTCCTGCAGTGATAAAAAATCATAACATTCTTTTCCAGAGAGGGCTTTCGCGGCCAAATGTCATTATGAGCCCTGTTGCCAGTACTGCCATAATTCCCAATCATGCCAGAATTTTTGGAGCCATATTTTGCACTGGCCGGTCTCCATTTTCTGCCAATTTTTGTTCCTCTGTTTTGAATCGAGGATTATTTCTGATTTCCAGAACTCAAGCTTTTTGTCTCTCTTGTATTTTTCTCATAGCAAAATTGTTTTCGGGATTCATCCATGCTAACAAGAATGATTTTTCTCCTGCTGCGAGTCAAGAATTTTCTATGCCTTGCCGTGTTATTTCTCCTGGGCCGAGTTTTTTCTGAAGGCCAGCTTTATAATTTTGTAAATCATTACCTCACAGGAGATAGGCTGCTGATGTTATATAGGTAGTGATTTTTGGTATAATAACGGCTTTATCCCGAGAATCTGTATGAAAGCTATCTCACTGCCACTCATGATGTGCGAGGACTTTTTGGAGACCCTCTTTTTTTTCTTTTCTTTTAGGTGTTTCGGGTTTCTTGTTATCATGCAGTATAGGCTGCCTTCTTTCATCAGTTGTGATATAGAAATCCTGAGATAATACGTGATTTGTGAGAAGTACTCCATAAATTGCATCAACAAATTGAGGAGGCATTTTATCTTTCTTTTCAGGTACACCATTTCTCATTACGACAATGTCATTTCTATTGATGAGAGCCTCAATATGTCCGAGATCTGCTTCTAATTCTCGCGGATTTCAGAAATCCTTATCCAAAACGGCCGATTCATTGGCGATAGTTTTTATTTCCTTTAAATCTCCTCCATTTAAGATCTTATACTGTCCAGTGAAAAGGACGGCATGCAAATCCTCACGAGACCATTGAGCCTGTTTGAGCCGTTCTGTTTTCAGACTTGTTTCTGCCTGTATCCTCTGACGTTGTTGATCCAGTTGTCATTTTTCAATCTTTCCTTGTTGCTCACCGTCATTCCCCGCTCCATTTTCTGGAGTACGAGGAGGTATATCTTTTTGTTGACGGAGATTCATGACCATATTGTACGAAATTTAATGTCCCCCTGGAGCATGCCCTGCATCTCCTTTTTTCCCACGCCAGGTTCGATAGAGTTTTGTTGCTGCTGTCACACCACCGATGGTGAGTGCTGCTGGCCAGAAAAATGATGATGCTGCGGCCGTTCCAAGGCTTGTGATTCCCAATGCTGAAGCTCCCATAAGTCCACCGGCGACTGCAGCACCTCCAACTCCACCAGCTATGGCTGATTTTGCTGTTCATTTTACTGTATTTCTTATCCAAGAGGGGATAAGGTTTTTTGTCCCGATTATTGCTCCACCAATCAGCCCGGCGAGGCCTCCATGACCGAGTTTATGAACGATATTATCAAATTTGCTATGAGGATGTTCAGGGTTTTCTGTTTTTTCTTTCTTATCTTCTTTCTCTCATTTTTTTTCTCCACCTGCTTCTTTTGTTTCGGGCTTACTTTCTGGACTCTCGTGAGAGAGCGCTTTTTTGCTCAATTGTTTGTAGAGTGATTCTGCGGTACTGTCTGAGATAGTTTTTGTGCTTCCGTTTGGAAGAGGTATTTCAGCATAATACTTTGTCCCATAGGGAATAAGTTTTGGACGTGAGAAAGGGATTTTCCATGAAAATGGATTGTACCAATGAGCCTCCTTACTAGTAGGATCGGTAAACATTTTTACCCCTTTATCCTTCCATACTTTTATTTTCTTTCCGCCGACATCAAATTCTTTTGGATGGTTCTTGCTGTGTTTATCCAGATGGTGCATAAAGGCAACAAAACCTATCTTACTGAATGCATGATCTCACTCGGTATGTATGTGGATATTTTCACTGATTTCTTTCATAACCTCTTCAGCGCTTCCTTTTGCGTCAAGCTTTTTTGTGTGGCCATGTTCCTCTCAAGGGAATTCTACTTGATATTTTTGTTCAGGAGGTGTGGCACTCTTATCGCCAATATCTTTTATCAGAAATTTTTGTCCGTTTAGCACGTATTCTCATCGTAATTCTTTGGATTTACTTACGGCCCCACAAAGGCTCAAAAATTTACTTTTATCAAATTCTTTTCCCATATCAACTGCCTCAGCGACATCCTTTTTTTCTTTTACTTTTTTTGTTTGATTCATGATGTCCCTGATCAATGTTGTTGGATTTGGATGTTCTAACTCAGAAACTACACCATTTTCATCCTGAATACATGCAAAGTATTTTTCTGCTCCTGTTCCAACATCTTTTTCATAACGAACAGGAAACCATTTTTTATCAAAACTATAGGCAGAACCACTTCTTTTATTACTTTTGGCAAAATTAAGAGCTGCCTGTATCTGCGGTATGTTTATATCCTCGTGAGTCTCTTGTAATATACTGGGTGATCATTCAGGAGCACCAGGCGCTGTTACACCTCTTGTAGCTGCTTTTTCTGCTGCTTTTTCTCTTTTTCTTTCTGCATACACTACTTTTTGAGCAACTTGATTCAAGGAACTGATCGATATTTTTTTACTTAAATACAAATTTTCTATAAGTTCTACTATATCGACACTCGCTGTCGGCGTACCATATTCGACGACTGTTTGATTGGTTGCTGGTATTGCACTTCAGCTAACCGGAGGAGTTGGATTATTTAGGTATTCATTCACAAATTGATCTCGAATAGTTGCATTAGTGAGAACTTCTTGAACTACTTCTTGAAAGTTTGTTTTTGAAAGAATTGGCGATCTTGGTGGAGTTGCCAGGCTTTCGTGATCATCGATGATGCTAGCAATTTTTTTCCCATTTTTTGCCATCAGTGAGTCTATAAATTCACCAACATTGGCAAATGTTTTGACAACAGCAGTTTGGTTTTTATTAAATTTTTGTATTCTACCAGTAGCAGTATCAAGAGTATGTGTTTCTCCATCGAGATGCTCTGCAAGAAGACTACTTATATCTTCGTATTCAGCGGTTGTTGTTGGAGTAGGATCCATATTTTTTGTTTCCCTTTCAGTCTGCCATATATCTTTTTGGAAATCAAATATCCTCATTCTTTATTTTACTCCCACATTGAAAGATATATTGACAAGGATAAATTTTTATGAAAAAGTCCACTTCAAGTGGACTTTTTTTCATTGAATCAAGAAATTTATTGTACTCCTAAATGTGCCTTGAGCTCGTTTCGTAATTTATTTACATCTTTTACCGGGATTTCCTTTCCGGTTGTATCTGTAAATGTTACTTCAGTATTTTTCTCATTTTTACTAAATTTTATTGTTCCGTCAATTGGAGCCGTTTTTCCCTTATTAGTCATTGCAGGGCTTGTGTAGGTGATGGTAATTGTTGTATCATCTACTGTGATGGCAAAGTCAACGTATTCACCATTAGGATATGTATCACGTATGTTTATCCCATTATCTATCGTTTCTGAAAAAAATTCATGTAGATTATCAAATGCTTGGACTGGAAGTGGAGCACCTCAAACACGAGGAAGTCCAGCTGATATTACAGCGCTCTCCAATAATTGTCGACCGTTAGAACTTTTTTCAGCCTGAGCTACCAGTGAAGACACCGTTACGCTCTTATCATGTCCTTTCTTAAAGTCGGGCGTACAAGCTGCTAATAGACTTGCAGCCATCGTTCCAACGAGGGCAAGTTTTTTGACTCCATTTCCTCCATTTGGTGCACTAGATGGTTGGGTACTTTGTTTCATAAAGGGGTTAATTAGAAATAAGTATGTATATAATATATTAAAATATATTTTTTGTCAAATTTATTTTTAAATTAATTTAATTTGGACGAATTCTCTCTCAATACTATGTCTCTTTTGTACATCTTCTTTCAATACCCCACTGCCCTGATATTGTGCCAATTCGTCTATATGCCCTTGTAGCTTTCATACATGTTCCTTCAATTCTGTATGTTTTGGGTCTTCCTCGGAAGTTAATTCAGACATTTCAGTTTCTTTTAGACCTTTTAATCCAGACATTTCAGTGATTAATGCTTCTCGAAGTTGTGTTTCTTTCTTTAAGGCATCAGTTATATCTTTTTCGGAGTTTTTTATCTTTTGTTCAGCTCGAGAGCGTCTTATGGCATCTTTATCATCTTGTGGTACAGCTTTTTCTGCTTTTTGCTTTTTTTGGAGATTTGTAAGAAGATCTTCCGCATCTTTTGACTCTTGTTTCCATTTTTTTTCGTACCGAGTGCGGGTTTCTTGTTTCTGATTTATTACTTTTTCCTTTTCTTCTTGTGCTTTTCTCTGTTTTGCCTGACCAGCTTTTTTTTCTCTCCATTTTTTCCATTTTTCTGTGTAATCTGCTCTTTTCCTCCCTCACCAGGTTTTCAATTCCTTATTTTTTGCACTTATAGCCTCTTTTCTTCTCTGTATAAGACCTTTTCCGGTCGCGTGTTTTTGACCATACAAGTAGCCATCAATTTGCCAAACACCTAATCAGAGTACTATTATTAATAATGCAAGTGATACTGCGACCGCTCAATACTTGATGATCAATTCTCAGAGACTATCGCGGTCATGGAGTTTCTGAGCTATCTCTCAGAGGTGCACCAGAGAATAGGGGGAATTTGGACTGTCTGACATTTTGTCTAAATGTGCAATAATATCACGGAGATATACGGATGCTTTTTCGTGGTCTTTTTCAACAGAAAATCTTTTTATTAGTGCCATCATTTCTTCTGTATCGGCGAGTACGTAATCGATTTTTCTTTGAGGTGTACTAAATTCATTGTCAGCAATTTGGAGACATTCAATGATATATTCTTGAGTTCTCTCGATATCTCATCCAGAAATATGATCGAGTCCAGCTTGTATCTTTTTCTGTATTTTTTCCTTGTCAGATAACGTATTTTTTTGCAGATCCTGTATTACTTCGCCGAGTTCCTGATCAATCGCACGAAATTCTTCTGCTGTTTTTGCTTGTGTTAGTCTTTGATATATATTTCTTAGTTTTCCATCCAGGGCACTGTTATCGGGCAAATCATCTGATCAGAAAATTTCATGGTTTTGCATCAATCACTCGATAACCTTATGTTTTGCTTTTATAGAGAGAAAGATGTCTTTTTGCTCCGTCATTCACGGAGCATTTTCGAGAAATGCTTTTTTATCATTCATATTCACACTGCCATCATGTGCAAGCACGGATGCTACTCGGTCCCTGTTTCTTTCTTGGCATTGATTGATTGCTAATGGTGTGCCAATAGTAATAGCTGCGCCGAGAAGAATAGTTTTGAGAGAGGGAATTTTCATAGGAGTGAAGGTTACTTGCTTGCAGGTGGATTTCCTGTTGCAATCTTATCATTGATAAAGCGAATGAGATACTCTCGATTCATCTTATTTACTCCATCCATAAAAGAATAAGAGTCATCAGTATTTTTTACGATCGGTACAATGACAATGGAACCACCAAAAACTACCTCTCTGTTTCCGTCGATTGAATTCTGGGTTTTTATCTCTTGAAATGTCTTGTTTTTTGTGTTTGCACGTGCGCATGTCTCCAAGATAGTGAGTATTTCTTTATCATTCCAATTCTCTCTTTTTGCCTCTCTTTCTTCTGCGAGTTTTTTTTGTCGTTCGGCTTCTTCTTTCGCTTTTTTTTCTATAACTTCTTTTTGGGCCTGAATATCTGTTTCTAGGTTTTTGTCAGAGATTGGCTTTCCTCATTGGTCAACAAAAGTATAAGTATTATCTCCTGTTTTCTGCATTCTTATAATAACTGGTTCCGTCATTCCGGTCAATGTCATTTTATGTTCATAAATTTGGTCTCATGTAGGCATGTCGAGGGTTCCAACATCTCATGTCCCTCGTATTCATCGAAGGGTATATTCTACTCCGGATAGATCCCAATTTAGACCGTTGGTAGTATTGATAGGGAGATTTTCTGGGGTGTCAGTATTTGGTACTATTGGATGAACTGCTTCCGGTCTTCCACTTGGAGTATTACCTGGACCTGTTGGTGTTCCACTTGGTGTTCCACTTGG
>CAYPRD010000011.1:0-28728 GCA_964413195.1 uncultured Candidatus Peribacteria bacterium | reverse complement strand
CCAGCCAAGATTGTATGGAAGAGTTTTTATTTGGATCCTTAAAATCAAGGAGCTCTACAATAACATCTTCTGTGTAGTCATCTTTTTTGAGTCCATTAAAATATCCAAAATAATCACCATTTAAAATATGCACTACAGCATCTCGAGGGAAAATAATATTATTAATATTGGTCAGATTGAGGTCATATCGTCCGTTTGGTATATTCGAAAAAATAAAATATCCGGCTATATCTGTCCGTCGAGTTGATATAGTTTTGTCCGGGTGTATGAGAGCTATAGGTACTCCCGGAATCTCTTCTCATCGGTCTATAATACCATTTCCATTGAAATCAGAAAAGGTGATTCATTTAATAGATCGTAGGCGCCCTTGTGTTGGTGTGTCACCCCCATCATCTGTGCCTGAGGTATCTTCACCCCCATCATCTGTGCCTGAGGTATCTTCACCCCCATCATCTGTTCCTGAGGTATTATTTATCTCTGGACGGAGGCTTCCTCCAGATATGCGGATAGTTGTTGTATCATCATCGTTTATAAAAAGTCCTGAATCTATACTGAGCCCGCTTGCTATGATAGTATTTGTATTATCTGGAAATGTTTTTTGAGATACATCGGAAATGGTACAAATATATTCAAAGAATTCTCCGGGGTCAAAATACGATGAATTTCCTCATAGATGCAGGATGGATGTTTGTTGAGAGGATCGGTTACAATCAGGAGTTAAATGGTCGAGAAGCACGATATTTGTGAGTGCTTCGTTTCAAACATTTCGTACGACAATTTTAAATTCGGCCCTTCCTCATCTTTGAATATTTTGTACATCATCAGCATTATCATTATCGTTTTTTTGTACATCTATTTGGGGTCTTTTGACATTATTTATGCCAGGGTCTCCTCATCCATCATTTCTTCGTATATTATACGAACAAGCAGTTGCTCAGTCAGAATTGATACAAAATCCGTAAAATCTTTCCACATTGAGACTATTTACTGTTTGTATGGACGTTCCTGTATAGACAAAAAAACCATTTGAACACAGGCCTCAGAATTCTCCTGGAAGAGCGGTGAAACTTCTATCAAGACATAATGGTGGATAGAGTCTTACTGTAGGAGGAGTGGTTCATCCCGTTGTTGTGTTAGTACATAACGCAGGATTGGTATAGCATGTATCGGGAGTTGAGACGGATCCAGAAACGAGCCCAATACATCATAGAACTCCTGCTACAATAAAAAAATGACCAATTGATTTCATATAAATAGTGAACCATATTATAGAAAAATTTGCAAATTCTTGGTATCTCTATAATATAGACAAGTCGAAGACAGTAGGCATTGATTGTATAAATCATACAAGACCTACCGAGGCAAACTGCTTAATACTATTTTGTTTCTAAGCTCCAATACGCCTCTGTTGCGTATTTTTTTGTCTTCTGATAATTTTATTTCTTTTATTCTTTTTTGCTTATGACTGTGTCAAAAACGAAAAAGTCTGAGATCCTCCAGGAATTGAAATCTGATCTCTCCCGAGCGCAATCTTTTGCCCTTGTTCAGAGTAATCGTATTACAGTTTCCGAGGTGAGTCGAGTTCGTCGTGGGCTCCTTCCAGTTGCGGGGAAAATGATGGTGGCTAAAAAGACCCTCATTCAACTTGCTGTGAAAGAGACAAAGGGTGTTGATATCCCAGAGGAGATGCTTCCGGGCCAAGTTGCTATTCTTATGGCTCTTGGTGATGATGCGGTTGCACCACTTTGAGTTGTGAATACTCTTTCCAAAGAATTCGAAGGTCCTGATAAGCTCGTATTTACGGGCTCATACCTCGATGGTGTGTTGCAGGATGCTCAGACAACAAAAAAGCTTGCATCACTTCCTTCACGGGATGTATTGTTGGCAAAATTCATGGGTTCTCTCTTGTCCCCTGTAAGTTCTCTTGCTCGATTCTTCAATGGAGCGAAAGAAAAAATGACAGAGACAAACAAGTCTACAGTGGCTGATTTAGCTTCTGCAGCATAATATTTTTATTTTTTATTCTATATTTTTATGTCAGATAACGCACAAAAAGTTCTCGATCTCGTTGAGAAACTTACTATCGTTGAGCTTGCTGAGCTCGTCGAAGCAATGGAGGAAAAGTTTGGAGTATCTGCTGCCGCACCTGTCGCTGTCGCTGGTGCTGCTGGTGGAGCTGCTGCTGAGGAAGAAGGTGGTACTGTCTCTGTTCACCTCAAAGATGCTGGTGCTAATAAGATCGGAGTGATCAAGTTAGTACGAGAATATACTGGTCTTGGTCTCGGAGAAGCAAAAACTCTTTCTGAGTCTGGAGGTGTTATTAAAGAAAATATTGAGAAAAAAGAAGCTGATGAGGTTGTGGCAAAATTCAAGGAAGTTGGCGCTACTTGTGAAGTAAAATAATCGTTTTTTTAAAAATCCCTTCTTTGTGAAGGGATTTTTTTATGCTCAAAATTTAAATATTACCGTGTCGCCATCTTGCATCACATAGTCTTTTCCCTCCATGCGAACGAGTCCTTTTTCCCGTGCTCAGAACCATCAATTTTGATGCACTAGGTCATGCCAATGAGCTATTTCTGCCTTGATAAATTTTTTCTCAAAATCTGAGTGTATTTTTCATGCTGCTTGAGGTGCTTTCCATCCTTTCTTGATCGTCCACGCTCGTGTTTCTTTTTCTCCTGCTGTAAAATAGTACTGTAATCCGAGTGTTTCAAAACAGGTCTTTATAAGCTCATCAACAGGATTTTTCTCGATGCCAAGATCAGATAAAAATAATTTTCGATCTTCAGGAGAAAAATCGAGCATTTCCATCTCTATTTTTGCACAAATGGAGACAACGGGGATGGGTGTTTCGGGGATGCCTATTTTCTCTTTCAATGCTTTTTCGTCCAAGGAGAGTCCTTTTTCTTCTACATTGATAGCATAAATAAAAGGTTTCATCGTCAGGAGATGTAGATCGTGTGCGAGAATTTTTTCATCTTCCGTCAGAAGAGTTTCAAGAGCAAGTTTTGCTTGATTGAGGCTTTGGAAGATTTTTTCATAAACTTCCAGTGTCTTGACTGCATCCTTGTCACCACTTCGAGCCTTTTTTGATATATCTCCTTCTTTCCGTTTTTGGAGAGTGTCGAGGTCGGCTAAAATCAGTTCAGCATTGATTATTTCTATATCCCTTTTTGGATGGACGCTCCCATCCACGTGATGTACATCGCCATCTTCGAAAGCTCGTACAACCTGAACTATGGCATCTACTTCCCGTATATGTGATAAAAATTTATTTCCCAGACCTTCGCCCTGGCTTGCTCACCGGACAATTCCCGCAATATCTACAAATTCTACTGCCGCTGGTATAACTTTTTCAGATTGGAAAACCTGTGCTAATTTTTGTAATCGGTGGTCTTCTATATTGACAATTCATGTATTTGGTTCTATTGTACAAAAAGGAAAATTTGCTGCTTCGGCAGCATAGCTTTTTGTGAGAGCATTAAAAAGTGTTGATTTACCGACATTTGGGAGTCAGACGATTCCAATATTCATATGAAAATATAATAGATTTTCCTCAAATCTTCGTGAACTTTATTTTTTTGCAAATAATTTGCAACGACAAGAAGAATGAGCTACTATGTAATATATGTCTGAGACTCCTGATAAAAAAACACCTCCGAGCAAAACAGACCTTCCTCCGCAAGAGGAGAAAGACAAAGAAAAACTTCCTCAAACCACCGAAGGGAGTACGGAAGGAAAAAAGACAACAGAAGGGCAAAAGGAGTGAGTTGAATCACCGAAGGAGAAAGCGAAAAAAACGGCACAAAAGTCTCGAGAATCAGTTGATCATGCTCGGGAAAACCTCTCCAAGGCTCGTGACGAAGATGCTTCGGTGAAACAAGGAAATGCTCCTGCTGAAGATGCTCTTCGAGGACTTGAACTCCCTGGGAATTTGCCCCTCCAGGAGAGAACAGTACAACGCAGTGATGTCGAAAAAACTGAAAAACAGGTTGTGGAAAAGCAAGATGAATATCTGCGGGCCCTCAAAGAAAAACAAAAAGCACAAATCCAGGAATTGTTTTTTGATTTACCACAAGAGGTTATTGCAGATCCGGAGAGTAAAAAATTTCTCCACAATGAGGCCCTTCAGACCCTGGTGGATGTTGATAAGCTCCCCGCAGAAGTAAAGCAAGAGGTATTAAAAACTGGTACTACACCTGATGGGAAGCCTCTGGATGTGAGTAAGCTCACTCCAAAACAAAAAGAAATCATACGTCGGTTTCAGGTAAATAAATATCTTGAAGCGGTTAAGGCAGCCCAAGAATCCAAAAAAACAAAGGAAAATAATCCACACGCATCCCTCACACCAGAAGAAATCCAGGAGCTCGCCAAGACAAACCTGGGTTTACAAGATTTTGGTGAACAGCAAAAATCACTTCTCTCAGATGAAAAATTTCTTGATGAAATAAAAAAGAATCCCGAATTACTCTCAAGTACTGTTGAATCGGTAGCGGAAGACGGCATGATTTCAAACGGACTCGATCCACAGAGTGGCCTCGGGAAAGCTCTTACTCGGATTTCTCAGTCGAATTTTGATGACTATAGAAAAATGTTTCCTGAAGAAAAAGATTTCAAAAAAATCGGGGATATTTTCCCAGGATTACATACCAATGTCATAGGAAATTTGCCACTGCAAGGTTTGGAGAATTTCACTGATTCCATAGCCGATATACGCACACAGATACAAAATTGATCCTATAAAGAATGATTATTGCGAGAAGATTTTCCTTCAGAAGACGCTTATCAGAAAGCTCTGGATGCACAAGCACGTCTTGCAACTGGTATGTCGGCTACAAAAATTGATCATATTGCGCAGAAATTGACGAAACTTGGGAATCTGAGTCCATTTATGGAATTTTTAGCAAATATTTTTGCTGGAATTTGAGCAGCACTAGAAGAATCCGGATTGATTCGTGGAACATTTTGGCGTGATTTTTTGAACCGAAATAAAGATGCTGATCCGAATGATCGTTCTCTGTGATCCGGATGATGAGGGAGTTTTGAGCAACTAGCAGAAACCAATGCTGGTGCTCTGATTAACGCTGCTCGAGGATATCTGGGGCGTCCATATAAAATGGGAGGATTGGGAAGAAAAGACGTTCCCAATGATCCGATTGACTGTTCTCAGCTTGTGGTTAATTCTCTCGTTGATACAGGATGTATTCCGGCGGGATCAGATACAACAGCCATGGGTTTCGCGAGTATGTCTCAAAAAATAGGGGATACGGAGGGGAAAGAAGGAGACTTCCTGATCATGGGAGAACCCAGTCCACATATTGCTATTATTACTGCACATCTTTGAGGAGGAAAATACAAAACCATTGAGTCTGCGAGTGGGAAATGAGGAGTTGTGGAAACCGAAAGACAAGCTGGATCAAGTTTTTCTGTCTATCGAAATCCATTCTTGGAGGGAAATGGTGGTATACGTCGTGGTCGAATGGGATCTGATATAGCGGGCATGAAAGACATCATGCGATCCCATGGTGCGAAACCAGAATATATCGGTGGAGTTGAATGAGCAGCAAATGAAATTAAAAGAAACCAAGCGCGATATGAGCGTGTAGCACGTATGACATGAGTTCCGTGGGAATTGATCGGTGCTATTCACTTCCGTGAATCAAGTTTTAGCTTTGAGAAAGCACTTCATAATGGTGATAAGATCATCGGCACTGGACAAAAAACATATCGCGTTCCTGCCGGACGAGGGCCTTTTGCTACTTGGGAAGAGTCAGCGATCGATGCTCTGCGTATGAAGGGTGGATTAGGATTTACCAGTATCAATGGATCTGATGATCAACTCCGCCGTGTTGCTGCATATGCTGAAAGGTATAATGGATATGGATATAGAAATAGGGGAGGAGTGAGCCCATATGTATGGTCGGGAACTGATAAATATAAAGGAGGCATGTATGTTGCTGACCATGTCTATAATCCAAATAAAAAAGATCCTCGTCCAGGAGTTATGCCCATCATTATGAGCGTCCTGAAAAAAAGCTGAGTCACCGAACCTCCCTTGGCGCAAAATGAGACAACTACAACAGTGAATAATGATGCTATATCCGAATCGAATGAGCTCTCACCTGATGCTGAGAAGTACGGGAAAATTGCTAGTACGTTTGATTCTTTTGTGCAACGACGTGTCGGATATACATTTTGATCCCGTGATATCAGTAAGGGTCTGGATTGCATGACATCAGTTGAAGAGGCAATTCGGGGGGCATATCCAGAGGAATTTATGAAACTCATTGGTGATGCTCGTGTAGAGAGTATAAATCTCTGACGACAACCTGGATCTCGCCAAGATCTTACGACAAATGATAATAAGAATGATAAAGATACTTGAGACCAAGTCGTGGATGAATTGGGAACGAGATGATCACAGACGTTGTATGTGAGAGGAGTTGATATGCGTCAACAAATTTCGAATTGGCTCAAGCGATGAGAAGGGGCCTATATGAGTCGTTGAGGAAGCCACGTCATGTTTGTTTACAAGGAACCAAGTGGTACTATCGTCGTTTATCGATGTGATGGAACTCAGAATGGAAAGAATAACCCAGGATGTGTAAAAGCTACACTGGAAAACGAAATAGGGAAAGGTTCTCCTTACTACAGGTTAGCAAAATTAGATTTTTCAAAAATAGCCCCTCCAAAAGTAACACCAGAAAAAGAATCTCCACAAAAAGCGCCACCAACACAAGAATCTCCACAAAAAGTGGAGGAAGTTTTCAAAAGTGTCTGACTCACAGAACAAATGATGGATGCTTTTATACAAAAAATAGAGAAAAGTGAGTATGATGGTGATCAGAGAAATATAGTTCAGTGGAATCCAGGAGAAACGTTTCCTTCTCTTGGTATCGGTCATTTTATCTGGCTTCAGGCGGGTTCAAAAGAGAAATTCCAAGAGAGTTTTCCTGAAATGATACAGTATCTTCAGAGTCACTGAGCTACACTACCAGCATCATGCGCGAATCTTGATATCCGCAATGGCTCATGCCCATGGAATACTGTAGAAGACATGAAAAAATTCCCTGGTCTTCAGGATCTCAAAGATTTTCTCGGTACTCCGGCAAATAAGAGACTCCAATTTATGTTTATCTTTGAAAAAAGATTAGTCCCATTTTTGGATTCTAGTTCATGACAAAAACTAAAACAGCTTATTTCTTCAGACCCAGCGAGAGTTCCTTACGCAGTTATTGATTATATTAATTTTAAGGGTGAATGACTTAACCCCGACAAAGATGTAGAGATTGTGTGAGGACAAAAAGTACAGTGGTGATTGAAGCAAGTTCTTGACGGCATGAAAGAACCTTTTAATTTAGCATCTTTTAAGGATTCGGCAAAGAGAGTTTTGCAAAGCAGGGATCCAAAAAAAGTAGATGAAAGTAAAAAAGGTTGGCTTGCAAGAATCGATGCGTATTAGGCCGATGATAACTTGGTAATTTTGAGAAGTTGCGTAGTATAGCGCTATGCGTATTCATATCATTGCCAATTTTCCTTATGCTTTTGAGTCATACTTTTCTACAAGTATGATGAGAATAGCTCAAGAGAAAAAATGCTTTACTCCAGTGTTTTATAACCTTGGTGATTATTCCATGCAAGCACAACATCGTGTGGATGATAAACCCTATGGTGGTTGAGCTGGAGCACTTCTTCAAGTGGAACCGATATATCGTGCTTTAATACACATAGACCCCAACAATACTTTTCGAAAATTTTACCTTTGACCTCGTGGAACTCTTTTAAAACAAGAAATAGCAGAAACATTGAGTCAAGACCTTGCATGACGGGAATGTATAGTTTTGTGTGGACACTATGAGTGAGTGGATCAAAGAGTGTTGGAAATTTTCTCGTTTGAACAATATTCCATAGGGGAATATGTCGTGAGTAGCGGTGAACTTGCAGCCATGGTGTTTATCGATACGATTGTACGATTGATTCCGGGAGTTCTCGGGAATAATGATTCACTCCATGAAGAATCATTCTCTCCTGCACTTGACCGTCGAATTGAATATCCTCAGTACACTCGTCCAGCTGAATTTATGGGATATAACGTTCCGGAAGAGCTTCTTTCTGGTGATCCAAAAAAAATTCAGGCTTGGAGAAAGAAGTTTATGGCTTAATTGTATCTGAGTCAAAAATGTTCTTTGACTTAAAAATCAATTAATTATAATGTTGACATGGGCTTAGAAACAGATCTTATAGATTGATTCTCTCGCTTTAGATAGGAATTATGAATGTTGCAAATTTTTCAAAGTAGTGTAGGTTGTGCAAATTCATGTGCTATGTGCTCACAATGAGCATCTTCGTGAGTAACACGATTAACAAGGAACAGTTTATCAAGGGTGCTTGGATGATTAAAAAAAGTTGTTGAAGTTAAGAATTGAGAAAGATGACCCTTGTTGGGACAAAATCGTTCTCATAAACCATGAATTATTTTTCCCTATCTTGACACTGACGTTGGATCAGATCCAAATTTGGGATACTTAGTTGAGATTTTATGAAAGAATTTCGGGTGTAAGACTCGAATTTCCACTGTTGGTTTTTCTAGACACAACAAGGCGCTTCAGGAAATGCATAAAGATATTGCTAGTCGCTTGAGACAATTAATAGAAGGATTTCGAATTTCGCTTACTCCTTATACAGAAAATTTTTTCTCCGAAGATTACCCCCTGGATATAGTAAATCTTTTAGATATTTACTTACCACTTATTGGGGATCGATGAGTATGACGTGATGTATTTGCATGTGAGCTCCGATTTCCGCCATTTATCCAATTGTGAGATGTAGAGATATGAATTTTCTGATGAAGATTTTTTATTAGATCAAGTGACTATTGCTTTATTGCAGATAATGAATGATCAGTTCCCGAGAGTAAAATTTCTCATATAGAAAGTACAAAGGTTCAGTTTGATCGTCCGGGAATAATTTGAAAAATTTATTCGTGAAATGGACTCTCAGTACGAAAATTAGAAGAATTAATAATAACCGAGGATTATCAAGAGGCTCAGCTATATTATCTTAAGAATGTTGATTGAGATTTATTTGCTGTTAACCCTCTTGTTAGTGAAATGTGATTTCATGCATTACATTTTCTTCCAAAAACTCTCACAAGAAAACAAGCAGGTGTTATCAATAGCACGAGACCTTTTATGAATGCTATGATAGAGTATAAAAAATTAAAAGGTATTGATTGAAGATCCAAACTCAAATGATGAAATATAGATGATTTTTTAATTTTTTTTAGAAATTATATTCAAATTCATGCCCATCCGGATATACTTCGTAATTTTTGGACTGATCAGATTTTCCCGGTAATTTTAGTGGCAAGTGAAATTATAAAAAGATCCCGTATTGATGATGATGTTTTTTTTGATCCTGGATTTCTTGTTGATACATGACATATTGTGAATCAGTGAAGAGCGAAGGGTATATTTTGTGGATTGGTTTCCAGATCTGATGAACCAATTACTGTGAATGAAATGAAGGGGTATGCTGATAGAAATAGTATATGAACGTCACGAGGAATTATATATCGCCTTTCTCCTGTTGTCTCTTCAGGTGTAGGTGGATTGCGAAATATAGTTCGTGGAGGAAGCGGATTAGTCTTATCTGGTCTACATCACAAATGACTACAACCAATTCCCGAAAAAACTCATCTTATTTCTGCCGATATAGAAACAGAATTTACACCAAAATCAAAAATTATTTGAGAATTCGGCCTTCCTTGATTACCTATAATTTCATAATATGGATTTTGAAAGACGATGTGAAATTTTAGATAAAAGAATTCGTGAGAAAAAACAAAAAAATAATTTTTGCTTCGTTTTGTGTGATAAATTTTGAAGAGCATTGCGTAATAGTATACCATACATTCCAAGTTTAACTCCAGATATTGTTATTGCTGAAAGATGAAACAAAGATTCTGAATTTGTTTTAGAAAATTCGTGAGTTATGATTTGAAGTAGACATTACTTAGATAATGGTGATGGCTTTTCTCAACTATTGTCATCTTATATTGGTTTACGAAGAGGGGGTATTTTTTCGTGGGTAAGAAAAAATCAGTTGTGAAATGTGGGAGAATTTCTTTGCGAAAATGACCAAATTCGTTCTTATGTAGAAGATAAGACTCGTTTATGTTCAATTCTTGAAGGAGCTGGAATTGATGTATCAAGATTTACTCTCCGGCAAAATGTTTTTGAATCAAGAAATCATATACCAAATTTTTGATTTTTAGTAAAAACTTATGGTTTACCTTTTGTCTTACAGTGATGGTCTAAATGAGGTGATGGAACAATTATTGTTCAGAGTGAATCTGATTTTATTAGAAAAGAATCACTCTCTGGATCGATACGGGTGTCTGAGTTTTGTCGCGAACAATATTCCTCAATATATGCATGTGTGTTACCAGATTGAGATGAGGGTGAAGTTATTATGGATCGTCCTTCTTTAAAAGTAGTGTGATTGCCACAAAATGGTATTTCGAATGTTTTCTGAGGCGGATGTGACTGGAGTCAAAGGCCGGACATCGATGTACAAGAAACCTATGAAAACGTTAGAAAAATATGAATTTATCTACTCCGAAAATTTTGATATAAATGAGCCTTGATGTTGGAGTGATTTCTTATGAATGGAAGATTTGTTTTTAACGAGCTGAACGCTCGGCTCGGCTGAGGTAATGAAGTTTCTGGGTTTAATCAAATATTACATGGAGAAATACCCATACAGGCTCTCCATTATTCATTACAATTGGCCGTACCATGCGCTGATCTTGTTGAGCAGAATGAGTTTCATGAAAAACATTTTCATGCAAAAAGCGGAGGATGTTTTTATGTTAAAGTGATTTGAAAATCCCACCAAGATTTTCAAGTGGGGAATCTCGTTGATGCTTGATACAACTATAATTGATCTGATTTTCTTTCCTATGTATGAAGGCGGGACCCCCACCATAGTCCAATAAACAGAAGGCAAGTACTCCTATCAAATTTACCAAGATGACAAACTTGGTGTAGAAAAGATGCACATATATGTATGATAGAATGAATGGCCTGACCTCATGATAGAGTTATCACTTGACCGAGAAGTGTCAGTGATACAATAACACAGATATCTGAACTTATTTATAATTCTCTTATTTATGCTCAAGGATAAAATAGAAATATATTCACATCCGGAAGATCATACACAAGTTAAAAAGACTTGGTCTTGTAAAGCCCTAATAGTTGAGAAAAAATGAAGCGTAAGACATATTCTTTTGGTCCCCAGTGAACATGATGGGAATTGGAGTATTCCTGGAGGTTCCATGAAAGAATGAGAACGAGATACTAAAACATTAAGTCGAGAATGTTCTGAAGAGCTGTGATTGCCTCATTTCAGACCTTCTTGATATAAATTTTTGCGTCAAACGGAACAGATATTTCGTTCACCAAAAGATAACAAATGGAGGCATAAGGTTTATATGTGGTATGTTTGTTCTTTAAGTAGTTCTACTGCAATAGGTAAATGAAGATATTTTTCTCTTACTGAAGCTGAAAAAGTCTTAAAAGATTTTGAAAAAGAAATTTTACAAAGCCTGCCAAATCCATAGTTTACCACCGTATTTCTTCCATTCCATGCTTTTTGAGAAGTGTATTTGTCTGGCTAAAGTGTCGACATCAGAAGAATCCTCTATGGGCTGACAATGGAGAGGGATGAGGGGCCTCGAGAACACTATGTTTTTTTGTATCGATGAGGTTTTTTTTCTTTTGTGCATGACTTCACCAGAGAAGAAAGACGAGAAACTCCTTTTCTTCAGAGAGTTTTTGGATAATCCGATCAGTAAATTGTTCCCATCATTTCCCAGTATGTGACATGGGTTGTCCAGCCCGTACGGTGAGTGTGGTATTGAGCAGGAGCACACCCTGTTCTGACCATCGCCCGAGGTCTCCATTACTTTTTTGTAACGGAACTCCGATATCGCTCTGAATCTCTTGAAAGATATTTAGGAGAGATGGTGGAAGTTTTATTCCTGCTGGAACCGAAAAAGCGAGCCCGTGTGCCTGTTCGGGACCATGATACGGGTCTTGTCCCAAGATCACAACTTTAACACGAAAAAATGGAGTCCTATCCAGAGCGGAAAATATATTTTTTGGATGGGGGTAGACTGTCTGACCTGATTGTATTTCGTGCTTTATAAACTGTGAAAGCTCTTTAAAATAGGGTTTCTCAAACTCTTCTTGCATGACCCTTTTCCAACTTTCTTCCATCCTTACTTCGGTCATGGTATTTCTTTAGAATCCAGAGAATGCCTATATTCATCGATGAATCCATGGATAATTCGGGAAGTTTCGATTGGTTCTGGGATTTGATGCATATTGAAGTCTGACAAGTCTCCTGATGAATCACTCGCAGTTTTTACCATCAGATTTCCGTAGTGGAGGATATTTCCGAGAAGTCATGAGGTAGAAGCATTTACTTCCTGTACAAGATCGATAGTTGTCTGAGACATCTTTCTATCCAAAAATTTTACCTGATCGTATGATATGATCCGTCGATTCGTGACAATGAGCAGATCCAGTTCATCATTTACCCATTGGACAAAGATGTATTGTAGACCTAACATAGCGATTCCCAATATTGTTGTGATCGTAAAGAGGATAGGTATGCCCGCAAATTCAGCTATAAAAAATACACCAAACAATACTCCGCTTAAGACAGTTAAAAGTAACCCAGCCTTTACCAGAATTATCCAGTGTTTCCTTACGACAAGATAGAGTTCCTCATTTGATTCAAGAGCGATCCCAATACATTCTCGGATTCTTTGCATGCTGGGGCTATGAGGCATAGAGAGGGGATTTAGGGGTTATGTTTGGATCTTTTGCGTAAAGAGGTGTGACGTATTTTTGTGGAGAATCGAGGGGGGCTTTGGTAATCGTATTTTCCCATGAATCTACCATAAGCATTGTATATTTACTCTCTTCGAAGTCAATCACGGACATAGTGGCATACGTTCAGGAGGGCAGATCTGTCTTTTGTATAAGATGTGTCTTTTTGTCCATTCTGTTTCCCACCAAGAGTTCTCTCTTTGTAATAGGCATAATCCAGGGAACATGTGGTTGTTCATAAGAGAATATATCACCCACTTCAAGAGGAAAAAGAGGAATGTTGTAGCTCACTGCCAAAGTGTTTGCAACGAGAGTTGTTACCCGGGTTCCGGTAAAACTTCCAGGACCTCTCACCACGACCATACCAGAAAGGTTTTTATAAGGTATCTGGTGTTTTTCGAGTAATTCATCTATTTTTTCTATCAGTGAATCAAATTCTTTTTGTTTTCCTTCCCATCTTTCCTGAGCTAAAATGTCTCTTTTTTCATTAAATAAAATAAGGCAGCTTTTTTCCGAAAGAGTATTGATAAAAAGGTACATATTATTTTTTCTCTATAACAGGACCATCCTTCCCATCAGTAACGGTGTAGCCTAAAGCAAGAATACTATCTCGTAACTCATCAGCACGCTGATATTCTTTATTGGTTTTTGCATCTTGGCGCTCTTGTACGAGATCGTGTACTTCTTTTGGTATTTCTCTCTGTTCAAGGACCGTCCAATCTATTACCCCTAAAACAGTATCCCAGGACTTTAGGAGCTCAATGACCGATGTTATTTCTTTCTCTGTGAGAGATTGTGCATCAATGCTATTGTTGATGGATTTTATGAATTCAAAGACATAGGTAAGTGAATGGAGGGTATCTATATCGTTTTCTAATCAAGCAATGAAGCCTTGCATAGATGATTGGATAAGATCACGAAACTCACGTCGAACTTTTGTATTCTTTGGATGATAATTTTTGATACGTTTGAGTGTATTATCAATATTCATAATGGTGGCTATAGCACTCTCGAGTCTCTCAAAAGTGAAATTGAAATTCTCACGATAGCGATTCTGTAAACACATCATACGAAAGGCTCTATGAACTCATTTTTCTTGATTTGGATAACGTGATTCAAGCTCATGTAAATTGTAGACATTTCATCGAGATTTACTCATCTTATTCCCGTCAACCAGGAGATGGCCCGTGTGCATCCAATAACGACAAAATTGTTTCCCGGTGACGGCTTCTGTTTGTGCAATTTCATTCTGGTGATGAGGAAATATGAGATCACATCCCCCCATATGAATATCAATTTGCTCTCCATGTCCCCAGATATTGCATGCACTACATTCTATGTGCCATCCTGGTCTTCCTTTGAGGGTTTTCTTCCCTTCTTGGGTTACAAAATTTGCATTCCAAAAATTTTCTCCATCGTCTGAGTCGTATGATTTCCAGAGAGCAAAATCGGAAATATTTTCTTTGTCATATTCATCGTGCCTAACACGAGCTCCGGCTTTCATGCCTTTGGTATCCAAGTGAGCTAGTTCTCCGTAATGAGGGAAACTTTGTATGTTGAAATATACTGAACCATCCTCTCCTATGTAGGCGTGTTTTTTTTCAATCAGTTTCTGTGTCATGCCTATCATTTCTGGAACGAGTTCTGATATTGGTTTAAATCGATCAAAACTGGTGATATTGAGCTTCTGGAGGTCTTGAAAAAAGTATTCTGTGTACATTTTTGTAAATGCTTCTAACGATGTTTTTGTCTTCTGGCTATCACGTATCGTTTTGTCGTCAATATCAGTTATATTCATGAGTGCCTCGACCTCGTATCCGAGAAATCTGAGAGTCCGTAAAACAATATCATCAAAGATATAACAACATAAATTCCCTATGTGAGCATAATTATATACTGTTGGTCCGCAGGCATAAAATTTTACCTTATCTTTCTTGAGAGGATGGAAGGGTTCTATTTTACGGGTAAGGGTGTTGTAGAGATGAAGCATAAAAAATTATTTACCAAAGAGAAGGAAGTTCCACTTTTCAGGAATGGTTTTTTCCTGATTAATTTGCTCATCTTTTTCGGCTTGATTGATAGCATCATTAATAGAATAAGGATTTTCATTATTTTGTACCAATATAATAACTTTTTCTCCTGGGAGACGTACGTTGCTGTTGAGTTTTTTCAGATACACGCGTGCTGCTGCTGTATCTCACCATTTCATACGTGTTGTCAGATGTGAAATCTCTATTTCATCCCTCCGTATTTCATTTTCACGTATTTTGAGCGTTTCTGCTCTTTGGGAATTTTTATAACCGGTGAGGATAAATTGTATTACGAGGAACACAAGAAAGAAAACCATACCGATAAATATATATTTTTTTGACATAATTACCACAATGCTATTTGAGAGTCTTCGGACTCCATAGTATAGAGAGGCTTTCGATTATCAATGGCTTCATTTACCAGGGTATCTGCGAGCTTGTTCTTCTCTCGCAGTACTGATGTAAGTGTTATTTTCTGGAAATCGGAGAGGATGTTTTTGGCGTTTTGGCAGAGTATCTTGAGTTTGGCATCCTTTACTTTATAGGTTCACTGAAGCTGTCGTATGACCAATTCGCTATCCATGATTAGGTGAATTTCTTTTGCTCCTATTTTTCGGGCTGCTTCTAATCCAAGTATTGCCCCCATATATTCTGCTTGATTGTTGGTACTATTTCATAAATAAAATTTTCCCGTTTCAATAATTGTATTTCATGTGCTGACTACAAAAGCACATCCGCTTGGTCCAGGATTTCCTCGTGATCAGCCATCTGTATGGAGCGTGTAAACCATGGTCAGAGTTTCTTGTTTTTTTTCTGAATTGCAATGAGAGAATCATAAAAAGACCTTGAAAACATCGGGAAAAATAATACAGTACAGCTCATGCAAATCACTTCCGCTCAGCTCCGTCAGAAATATCTCGATTTTTTTCGTTCAAAAAATCACGCTATCATCCCATCAGCTCCACTTGTCCCTGAGAATGATGCCTCTGTCCTCTTCAACACTGCAGGGATGCAACCACTTGTGCCATATCTCCTCGGTGAAAAACATCCTATGGGGACTCGTCTCGCTGATGTACAGAAATGTGTACGAACAGGGGATATCGATGATGTTGGTGACGATACACACCATACGTTTTTTGAGATGCTCGGGAACTGGTCTCTCGGTGATTATTTCAAGCAAGGTTCTATCGAGATGAGCTGGGAATTTCTCACATCACTTGATTGGCTTGGGCTTGATCCAAAAATGCTCTCCGTGACGGTCTTCGAAGGTGATGAAAATGCACCACGAGATGAGGAAAGTGCTGATATCTGGGTCAGTCTTGGTATGCCTCGTGAGCGTATCGCATACCTCCCAGCAGAAGATAACTGGTGGGCTGCTGGTCCGACGGGCCCATGTGGTCCTGATACAGAAATATTTTATTGGGTCGGGGAAGGGGAACCACAAGGAAACAAAGGAACTCATTCAAAGCAATGGATGGAAATCTGGAACAATGTTTTCATGCAATTCAATAAAAAAGCTGATGGAACACTTGAAAATCTCCCAGCACAAAATGTTGATACTGGTATGGGTCTCGAGAGAACACTCGCCGTTATCAACGGTAAAAAAACAACCTATGATACAGACTTTTTTATCAATACTCTCGAACATATCAAACGTATAGTGGGAGAAAATAATTACAACGATCGAGGAGCTCGTATCATTGCGGATCACCTCCGTACTGCTGTGCATATGATTGCTGATGGAATAAGACCAAGCAATACTGATCGAGGTTATGTTCTCCGACGACTGATTCGTCGAGCTATTCGTGAAGCACACAAAATGGGCCATGAAGATGCTTGTCTTGCACAAGTTGCTCGTGACTTTATCCACATCTATCAAGATGTGTATATGTCAGTCAGAAACAACGAAACAGTGATTATCGATGAGATTACTATGGAAGAAAGTAAGTTTCAGAAGACGATTAAACAGTGATTAAAAGAGTTAGATAAATTAATTGATAAAAAAATGAATGATCCTAGTAGAATTTATGCCGGACAACTTCCACACAAAGATTATGATATATATAAAGACTCAAATTATTCGTTAAATGATATTAGTGGTAAGGATGTCTTTTATCTCTTCGAAACATTTTGATTACCACCTGAAATGGTTGACGAGGAGTTAACGCAAAGGTTTATGACGTACAATAAGTTTGAATTTCAGGAAGCATTAAAGGCTCACGCAGACCTCTCTCGTACAGCATCGGCTGGTATGTTCAAGGGTGGACTCGCAGATCATAGCGATATTACGATTTCACTTCATACAGCGTGTCATCTCATGCTTGCGGGTCTCCGAAAAGTACTTGGTGAACACGTAATGCAAGCAGGTTCAAATATTACTCCTGAACGTCTCCGTTTCGACTTCACGCATCCAGAAAAAATGACTCCAGAACAAATGAAAGCTGTTGAAGACTATGTGAATGGAGCGCTCACAGCTCACCTCACTGTCACTATGACTGAAGAACCAAAAGACAATGCAAAAGCTCGTGGCGTCCTTGGTGCTTTTTGGGAGAAATATCCTGAAACAGTGAAAGTCTACAAGATGGTAGGGGATGATGGAGTTGTCTATTCCGAGGAACTCTGTGGGGGGCCTCATGTTGAGGAATCTTCGAAAATGGGAACATTTATAATCCAAAAAGAAGAAGCTTCATCAGCAGGAGTAAGAAGAATTAAAGCAGTTTTAAAATAATTTATGGCAAACTCTAGTAAAATTTCTGTTGAGATACTTCGTACTGTTGCATGAGTGGGGAAACAAGGGGAAGTAAAAGAGGTCTCGTTGTCATACGCACAAAATAAGCTTTTTCCAGAAAAAATTGCTCGACCACATACTGCTTCATCAACGTGAACAGAGAGAAAAAATTCAATTCATGAAAAACGGTTCAGTATTGTCGAGAGACTTCATGAAAAAACTCTTGAAATCACCCTCCCACATAGCTCTGGCCATCTCTCAGAAACTGTCGATGAAGCATGGATTGTATCAAAAATTCGTGATAAATTCCATATAACTCTCTTACCAGAGATGATTCGTATGGGCGTAAAACATATCAAAAAGGCCGGGAAACACACCATACATATTGACCTTTCGACTGATGCGTATGCTCAGATAATATTTTTTATTCGATAGTATGTATCTCGGTATTGACTATGGCACATCAAATATTGGCGTCGCTATTGCAGAAATAGGCATCGCTATTCCGCACGCTGTCTATGACCATGAAGAATTCTTCAGAGAACTTCCCGAACTTGTGAAGAAGAGAAAAATAAAGACTATTATCGTTGGAGAAGCAATCGGATATGATGCATATGGAAGGCAAAAAAAAACTTTTCAGAAAGCAATAGAGAGAATCAAAAAAACTGTACCAGAAGTAATTGTAGAGGTACAGGATGAGGATCTCACTACCTTTGAAGCACAGGAGTCTCTGGGTAAAATTGATTCTTCCGAACACCTTGACGATATCGCTGCAAGTATTATACTCCAACGGTTTATTGATAAAAAATAATTATGTCAATAGCTGAATTACGGGGGTTATGGGAACAAAAGAAAGATAATTTTCCTCAGGGGATTAGTATTTTCCATAAAACTGATGGCAATGGTCGATGGGCTAAGGCACAATCAAAACCGAGAGCCTTCGGTCATAGTAGAGGTGCAAATAATGTTGAAAATGTAACACGTTTTTATAGGGGTGAGTTATCGGATGTAGTAAGAGAAGTGAGTTTTTGGTATAAATCAGTTTGAAATGTACAAAATCGTCCCTGAGGGGAAAACTTGGCCCTCCAAATATTACTTAAAAGGAAACAAAATTCTCTTATCCGACTTGCTGAGGAAGCGAGAGCATCAATTGTTCCATTTGGTGACCGTGAAATATGGACTCCTGAAGAAGTAAGCACATTTGACCATCTTGAGAATAAAACTAAGCATTATGGACGAGATAACCTCAGGATAGGTATAGCTGCAGGTTATTCGCAATCACTTTTTCTGGCGAAAACTTTGTGAATTTTGCAATCATCGCGTGCACATTTTTTGGATATTTCTCCAGAAGAGAGGATTAGATTAGCATATGAACAAATGCATAAGGGTTTGAGACTTCCTGATCTTTTCATTCTTGCTGGTGATGGTGATGGGAAGAGAACCAGTGATGGATTTTGTGGTCCAAATACGCATATTTATACTACTTCTACGCTTTGGCCAGATGTGGATTGAGAATTGTTAACAAAAGCTATAATAGATATGCTTCAGCATACTAAAATAAAAAATGGCTCAGTTAAATAAAAAATCCCCTGAAATTGCTACAAATAAAAAAGCACTCTTTGATTATGAAATTGTCGAAGAGCATGAGGCAGGTATAGAATTGTTTGGCTGGGAAGTCAGGAGCATGCGTGAGAAATGAGCACAACTTAAAGGAAGTCATGTGATTATCCGAGGATGAATAGGGAAACTTCTCGGTATGCATATAAATCCCTACAAATTTGCTCAAGATGCAGACGTGTGAGTAAAGCGCGAAAGAAAGATATTTCTTCGGAAAAATGTTATGCTCCGATTGGAACAAAAAGTAAACGAAGCCGGCATGACTCTGATACCTACTCGGGTATACTTTAAATGAAATTTAGTTAAGGTGTCTGTTGCTCTTGGGAAAGGTAGAAAAAAATATGATAAAAGAGAGCTCATAAAAAAACGTGACAATGACAGGATCATTCTCCGAGAATTAACAGATATAAAATAGACTTTATTTTATGATGAAATTAGAGATAGAAAATCCGTTATGATCTGCTAGAAATTATTATCCTTGATCTTTATTGGCTCAAGTAGAAGAAGAAATACGTAGTAAAGGAACTACGTGGCACAGGATAGCTTCTCTCATACTAAAATTCTATCATTTATGTGTCACAAAAGAAGATCCAGCAAATGAAGTTTCTTACGATACTCTTACTTCTATTTATCATGAGTCTCAATTGCTTCTTCTGGCGCGTAGAACTATTAAAAGAGGAAATAATTCATCTCTCCCATTAGAAACTGCCCTTACAATTATTCGTGATTACCCACGTTTTTGGAATCATATTCAATATACCGGAAATGAACTAAGGATGATAGGAGATATACCGGCGACAACATTAATCTTTCGTGATATTATTGAACGAGTTTTAAAGCCAGAGGGCTCTGGTTTTATTGGATTGGATTTAGGTACTTGAACAGGTATTCTTTTACTCGCACTTTTTGTGGTAGCACATAAATGTGGAGATCCGACCCCTAAGTTATACTGATTTTCTGACAATGAAATGTGAGTTCCTCATACAAGAGATATTGTTTGAAAACTGGGGCTTGGCGCTGAAGTTTTTGAGGCTGATACGACAGCTTCTGATACGTATAAAAATCATGTTTGAGGTTCTGGTATTACTATGGTTTGTAATGAGAATATTCCTCATCATTCAGAAAGAATTCATGCGGAACCATTTTTCCATAATCTACGTACTTTAAGTTCATCACAGGTACGTTGTACTCCGCAGACTCAATTTTTCCCAAGTAGAGTTATCGTAGGGTTACCTGGTTGAACTAAACGTATCTGTGACAGTAATGAATTTTTTATTGATGCACCTGAAATCGAACCTGAGTCGAGATATTCTGATATAGAGGTTTGATGACGTTTATTGCCTTTGCGTGATTTTCATCTTGAGGCTGCAAACATTGTCTGAATACCTCCGTGTCATCCGGGACTTGTTCGTTGGTAATATTAATGGAGCCACGAACGGGAGTTGAACCCGTGACCTCATCCTTACCATGGATGCGCTCTACCAACTGAGCTATCGCGGCACGTGAGGCTGATTATATTGTCGACCTATTAATTGCAAAATTTTTTGCGTATATGTATTTTTTTATACAATTCCCAGACGTATGAAGCTCTTTATTTTTGATACCGAAACGACCGGTTTTGTCGAAAGAGATGGCCCTAAAGAGGTTCAGCCGTATATTGTTCAGTTTGCTGGGATCCTCCTTGAATCAAGTTGAGATAACCAATTACAAGAAATCGATCGCATCGATGCGTTTGTAAAACCGCCTATTTCGATCCCCTTTGGTGCCAGTCAGGTTCATGGAATATATGATAAAGATGTCACTGATAAAGCTCCAATTGCTGAACAAATTGACCAATTTTTGAGTTATCTTCATCGTGCGGACCTAGTTGTCGGACACAATATAGAATATGACGAATCTGTTATTAATTATGAGCTTCAAAGACTAGGGAGAAGAGGTGATTATCATCCACAAAAAACACTCTGTACGATGAAGTCTACAGTCGATTTTTGTGCGATTCCGGGCCGATGAATTGGTTACAAATTTCCAAAACTCAATGAGCTTTATAAAAAACTATTTGGAGAATACTTTGAAGGTGCTCATAGCGCGATGTATGATGTGGAGGCTACTGTTCGGGTTCTACAAAAACTTCTGGAACTCGGCGTTATATCGCTCGAAGAGAACAAGGTTTTGCGCCTATTTTAGAGAAAAAGCAAGAATTAAGAGAGTCAATAATCTTGTCTTGCATAAACATCAAAAAGAGTACACTTTGCTCCGTATTTATTACTTCTATTTGTATGCAATTTATAGCTTCTAGAAAAAAATTCTACACTATTTCCGGTATCTTTTTTTTGATTTCATTTTTTGTCTTCTTTTTTCTTCCCAAAAATCTCGGTATTGATATGACAGGGTGACTCCAGATTGAATATAACACATCTTCATCGATTAATGAAGAGAAACTCTCACAAGTGAAAGAAAATATAATAAATTCTTATAATTTCTCTGGAGAAAAGATCGTCTCAGATCTTCTTGTGTATAGCCTCAATGAGAATACTATACGAGTTGACGTGGGCCTTTCGTCTGAACCGGATGTTACAAAAGACAGTCAACGATCTACCGATATCCGTCAAAAATTTCCCAATTTTTTCCATACAGCAGATATCGTCGTTTCTGAGTCTTCTTTTGTGGTGGTAGGGAAGTCATTTGGTAAATTCGTTCTCGATCGAGCCTATCTCACCCTCACGGTATGTCTTTTCGGTATTGCTCTCTACCTCATGTTTGCTTTTAAGAAATCGATTGCATGAACATCAGGGATTACTTTTGGTGTGATCACCCTTGCTACTCTTCTCCATGATATTATTATTGCCCCAGGAATATACATTATTCTTGGCCTTTTTTTCCCAGAACTGAAAATAGATACATTTTTTGTTACCGCGATTCTCACCATATTGGGATATAGTATCAATGATACAATTGTTATTCTGGATAGAATACGATCAAATTATCGGGATAAAAGGGCGCACGATAAGAGAACTGATAAGCAGATTTTTGAAGAGTCTATACAGGTGAGCCTCCGACGATCGATCTATACTTCTATGACCCTGGTTATTGTCCTTATTTCCATGCTTTTATTTTGACCTGATGCACTTTTTGGATTTGTGACTTTGATGTTGCTCGGGACAATTATTGGTACCTATTCATCCATCTGTATAGCGGCTCCTGTCTTGTATGATATTAATTTTAGAAATAAATCGTAGTTCTCTATGGCTCAGAAACGTTTTTCTCGAGAAAAAAATCTCTCTCCTATTAAAAAAAATCATCACACGAATAAGGATGACGCCATTTCTTCTGTGTCTGAAAAAAATTCATCTCTTTCTCGAGTGCTCGATGCTTATGCTGCCATGAAAAATCGACGCTCCATCAATCATATTCTTCTTTTGAGTTGAGTCATGGTTCTTGTTCTCTTATTGGGGTCCTATATCTTCCCGAAAATATTTTCTTTCCAATTCCATAATTACGATTTTTCTTCTTTCTTTGTATCTTCTGAGGTCATCAATCAAGAAGAAGACCAAAAAGACTTGGATGTATTGATTTTATGAAGGGGTGGATTTGAAAACGATGCTCCAGATCTTACTGACTCAATTCTTGTTGCCCACTATAATCACGACAAAAAAAGTATAAGTCTTTTTTCAATACCGAGAGATCTCCTGGTCCAATCAAAAATTCTCTGACGTGTTAAAATAAATGAGGTATATTCTGGTATGAAAAATTCCCTTGGTCAAAAAGCTGCTATACAACATATTATGGAAGTTGTAGGGGAGGTGACTGGACGAAATTTTGATGGGTATGTTATGATAGATTTTCTGTGATTTAGAAAGATTATTGATAGTGTCGGGGGGATTGATATCGACGTGCCCGAAAGGCTTTATGATGATCAGTATCCTACAAGAAATTGGTGATATACTGTCGTGGATATTGGTCCATGAATGCAACATTTTGATGGAGATAAAGCTCTCAAATATGTACGCAGTCGTCATACGACAAGCGATTTCGATAGATCCAGAAGACAACAGCTGGTTATACATGCTCTCAAGGACAAGATACTTTCAGTAGATGTACTTACTTCTCCAAACAAACTTCAATCTCTCCGAGAAACACTTCGTGACTCTCTTCAAACGAATTTTGACATCGGTGATTCGCTCAAAATTATGAAAAAAATCACGCGAGTTGAAAAAGAAAATCTCCATCATTACACTCTCAATGTATCCTGTTTTCAAGCTCTTAGGCTGTGTGAACCAGGCTGACTTCTCTATACACCAGAAAGGGAATTATTTGGAGGACTTTCTGTTATACTTCCTCAGGGATCAGCAACAACAAATATTCGTTTTTATGATTCTATTAAAACATTTACCCGTATTCACATGGAGTATCCTGGTTTACATCAACGAGAGAAGGTAAGTATACTTAATTGATCAAAAAAGAATGGCTTTGCTAATACTGTTGCCCTTCGTTTAAAGTCGCTCGGTTTCCCCATCGATGATACCTTAGTAAAAAATAATCCTACTCCTGCGGAAAAAACATTTATTCGCTACAATCCTCAAAGCGTCTCAGCTGATCACCCCTTCTTGTTGGCAATACGTATTTTATTTTTCGGTGAGATCCGTCCAGCTTCTCAAGAAGAGATTACTATCATGACATCTCCGTACGAACTTGTCCTTGGACAAGATGCATCTGTTTATTTTTAGTCTTATGGATACTCGTAATCAATATATTCGCCGAAAACTTCTTACGGGAGCTTCTCGATGGTACCGTATGAGACATATTGTCTCTCTTCCTCATGTGCGGATGTGGCTTGGAATCGTTTGAGGATTTTTTCTTCTCTCTTTTTACTTTATTTTTCTTTTTGGCATGCCTTCGATATCTGATATCGAAACTTCCTTTAAAGAAAGTAGTATCATTTATGATCGAGAAGGAAATCAACTCTATACTATTTATGGCTGAGATGAGAATAGACAGTATGTTGCCTACGAAGAAATCTCTCCGCGTATTGTGCATGCATTGGTAGCCATGGAAGACCAACGTTTCTTTAGTAATATCTGATTTGATATTATCGGTATTATTCGTTCTGCCATTACTTGTAGTATGTGATGAAGGTGCTCAGGCTGATCATCACTCAGCCAACAACTTATCAAAAATACTCTTCTCATGAACGAGTCCCTTTATCGGAGAAAGATTCAGGAAATAATTTTAGCATTTCAGCTCAATATACGGTTTTCTAAAGAAAAAATTTTAGAGCTTTATCTCAATAAAATTTCTTTTTGATCCAATTCTTATGGTGTCGAGCAGGCATCTCGAAGATTTTTTGGAAAACCATCAAAGGATGTCACCATTCTTGAATCTTCTATACTTGCGTCTCTACCAAAAACACCGACTGGGTATAATCCCTATTCTCGTCGAGATAGATTGATGGGGTACATCTACTATCATGATACAAAATGATCTGAAGATGCTCAGGTAAAAGTAGATAAAATAAACAATCCTCTTGTTTTCGATGCTTTTAGTTCTGCAATTCAGAAAATATCATTTTCCGCAGAACGAGGCTTTACTCGTGTATGTGGTATTTCTGACTTTTCATGAAAAAACCCATTTGAAAAAGATTTATGAGAAGACTGTCTCACGGTGGCTAAAAAAGACCTCATGGAGTTTCTCAACAGTCTCCAGTTTCGTTCTCAAGTTGAACATGAAGGAGCTACTCTTCCGGTAGTAATTGAATATCAAGCGGGGCGTAAGGATAGGGTACTCATGCGTATGTACGAAGATGGTTATATCTCTGATAATGAGTATAGAGAAGCGTTTTTACAGTGACTTGATTACGTATTCCAAGATCCAAAAGAATCCATCAAGCATCCACACTTTGTGTTCTATGTTAAAGATTATTTAGTGAATTTGTATGGTGAAGAATTCTTTGAACAATGAGGATGGAAAATTTACACGACTCTTGATCCCAAGCTTCAAGAAAAAGCTGAGGAAACGATAGAATCTTACGCAAAGACAACGTTTAAGAACTATGGAATCAATAATGGTTCTCTTGTTACTCTCGATACTCAGACAGGGGAGGTGGTTGCTCTTGTAGGATCTCAAGATTATTATAACAAAGAAATAGATGGAGAAGTGAATATTATGACTTCTCTAAAGCAACCAGGTTCAAGTATGAAACCTCTCATATATGCCCGAGCTCTTGAGAAAAATACTTTGAGTACAGATACGCCGATTTTTGATGTTGAGATGAATTTTGGTACCTACAAACCCAAAAATTTTGATGGGAAATTTCTGGGCCCTATGACCCTCCGGACTGCCCTGGATGCATCGAGAAATATCCCTGCTATCAAGATGTACTACCTCGCTACTCAGGGCGATGAGTGAGAAAAACAAGAATATAATCTTGTAGAGTATTTACGAAATATGTGATTAACAAGCATTGAGCACAGAGCCAGTAATAATCTCTATTGACCACCTATTGCGCTTGGTTCAGCTGAGGTTCGTGGTATAGATTTTGCCTCAGTGTATGCTGCTATGGCGAACAATGGAAAATATACCAATCCAAATCCAATATTAAAAATATTTGATCCTCACGGAAATGAAATAAAACCTACACCTTCTGAACCAAAACAGGTCATGCTTCCTGCAGCAGCTTATATGATAACTCATATTCTTTCTGATAATGAGGCCCGACCATCTGGGTGGAATTTTTTCCTTACTCTTTCGGATGGCAGAAGAGCTGCTGTAAAAACTGGTACTTCAAGTAAAAAAATAGGCGAAAATACACTTCCAAGAGATTTGTGGACGATTTGATATACGCCGCAATATACGACAGCTGTTTGGACGGGTAATACGGATGGAAAACCAGCTAGCTCGCGAGCTAGCGGTATGGAATCAAGTGCTTTAATCTGGAAGAAGGTTATGGACTTTGCGCATACTGGATTACCAAAAAAAGATTTTTCTCGTCCTGATGATGTTGCAGGAAGTGATAAATTCCTCTATATCAATGGTAAGAAACCTGATGTGCTCAAGTCGTTTAATCCAGAAAAAATTCAGATTGATGTTCTCTGTAATGGTAAAGTGAATGAAAGGACACCAAGAGATGCCATTAAGGAAGCTGTCATATTAGACACGGCCTTCCCTATCGAGGATTCGTATCCTACCTGGCGTGAACCAGTTGATAAATGGCTCTGAAGTGACGATGGACGAAAATACCTGGTTGAAAAACTCGGTTTAACAGAAAATATACTTACTGTTGTGGCTCCGCCAGAAAACTTATGTGAGCGACCAGAACAGAGCTTGATACAGTTCAGTTCCACTTTAACAGACGGTATGGATCTTTTTTCTGGTCTTTATCCTCTTGAGGTAGAATTCCATTCTGAACATCCTCTCAAAGAAGCGCAAATTCTTATCAATGATGTTTTTTATCGATCAGTAGATCTTCTCAATCAAAAAGATGGAAAAGCGAAAGCTGAATTCTGAGTTACTATTCAGGATGGAGTTGATCAAGTTATTACACTTCGAGTCGTTGATACTTTTTGATATAGCGTTTCAAAAAACTACCGTATTCGTCTTCTTGATAAGGATAATACTGGACCAAAAATACAGTCTGATAATCCATCGATCATGAGTGTCAAATCTGGACAACAAGTAAAGATATCTGGTTCTATCGATGATATGAGTGATATATCAAAAATTCAGATCTTTGTAAATGAAATACTTTTTGGTACTTTGCAGGGAGTGAAAAAATATTCTATTGTACTAAAAACCCCTCATGACATGCCAGTCGGAAAAAATATTATCACCGTGCAGGCGACCGACTTTCAGAAAAATGTGACCACCATTTCACACACGGTGAACGTTGAGTAATCCCGGTGTAATTTAGAGTATTTTTTGATCTAATTTGGATTCCACAAAATCCCTTTTTCGAGAAAATTTTTCCCGTACAAGATTTTGTAATACTTCGACGTCTTGCAAACCCTGTCTTTCTGGCACTATTGATGGATTGAGAAGCTCTCCCTGAAATATCTCTTTTCCGTTTTTTGTATGTGTTTTGAGTACAAAATTAAATGCAGGTTGTTCTGTGAGGTCTTGAGGGGTAATAGAAGAGTGAATATTTGATGCGAGTACCTTCGCATCAGATGCACTGACATGAAAGACTGCCATATTGCCTACATTGCCTAAAATAGCATCCAGAAGATGTTCATCGACCTGGCGGGTATATTGATGAGCGAGAACGAGTCCAAGGCCGTATTTTCGTGCTTCTGAAAGAATATCACTAAAACTTTCGGTCGCAAAATTTTGAAATTCATCGACATACAGGGTAAATTGTTCTCTTTTCTCAGGAACTATATCTGCTCTGCTCATAACATCGAGTTGAAATTTACTCACCAACATAGATCCCAGCATTTCACTCACATCTTCTCCTATTTTTCCTCGTGAAAGATTTGCGAGAAATATTTTTTTATTATCCATGATCCATCGAGGAGAAAATCCTGACTGGGGCTGGCTGATGATGTTTCGTATAAGTGGCACAGAGAGGAATTGTCCGACTTTATTGAGAATTGGATTGACGACTTCTGATTGTTTGGATGAGCTTAAAACATCAAATTCATTTTCCCAGAACTTTTGCAAAAATGAATTTTTTATCGTTCGGACAAAGCTTTTCCTATATTCTTCATCCGACAGAAGGAGTGCGAGGTCAAGAAGAGTGCTGCCAGGTTTTTCTATCAGCGTGAGGGCAGCATTTCTGAGAATATACTCCAACCTTGGCCCCCAACTATATCAAAAAATTTTCTTAAATACTCCGACCATAGAGCTTGCAATGAGCGATGGGAATTGATCATGGGTATTTTCCAATATATTAAATCCGATCGGGTACTCAACATCAGTAGAATCCAGAAGAACGACATCATTTGTCCTTGAGCGAGGTATTTGTTTGAGTATTTTTTCGTACAGGTCGCCATGGGGGTCTATAAGGCCAACTCCTCTTCCAGCATCAATATCCTGGAGTATCATCTGCTCCATGAGGGTGGTTTTCCCACTCCCTGTCATACCGACGATCAACATGTGTTTTTTTAGTGCTTCTACCTCTATTGAAACGTCATTATAGCCGTTTCTCTCTATACCGAGAAGTATACTCGGGCCTTTCTGGTCATTTTTTACTCCAGAATCAGTCCTTGTGTTCCGTTTCTGTGTGGAAAAATTCTTTTTTTGAGAAACAACGTAGGTATCTACCATCTCTGACTTTGGTCCGATATCTTCCGCTATGATACTCACAGGATGTTTATCGGCCAGATCAAAGTTACTTTCATCAGTTTTATTAGAGGCAAGGGGAGTCTCTCTTGTACCGCGAAATTCAGTCTCTTCTATGTCTTTATCAGTAAAAAGAAGACTAAAAAAACGAGCTATGATGGGTATTTTTTTATTCACA
>CAYPRD010000010.1:0-31195 GCA_964413195.1 uncultured Candidatus Peribacteria bacterium | reverse complement strand
TGAGCCAGTACGTATGATTGCAAAAGAAAATTACCGAAATACTTACACCGATATTGGCCTCCCTGATGAAGCAAGTTGGATTCAGCCAGTAGCAGAAACAGCGCTCTATTACAACATCATTTCTCCTCTCAGAAATGTCTTTGAAGGAGAGAGAGATATTACTCGTAGTGAAGCCTACGCCGTCCTCACTGCTGCTATCTGTGTCACAACCGAAGAAAGGCATGGAGAAGATTGGCAGCAAAAGATTCATCGCCTCGCCCAAGAAACCGGACTTACGGTACATAGCTGGGCTACCTTCGATCCAAATAGACCAATTCTCCGGCAAGAACTCTTCGTCTTGGCTTCTAAAGCTGCAGATCTTGCAGAAAGAACCGGAGGCTGTAATCCAAAGCCCGAGACATGCTTTGTACGCTAATGTGAGAGGATTTGACTCTTGAAATATTTTTTCTATACTCCAGTGGTTAAATTAAGGAACTTATGGGTAATTTTATTAAAGAATCTTTCGCGGAATTAGAGCACGTTGTGTGGCCAACACACATAGAGACAAAAAAATTCTTCGTATCCGTTGTGAGTATTATCATCGCGATGACTCTTTTCACGTATCTTCTCTCCGTCATATTTGGTAATAGTCTTTTCGGAATTCGCTCACTTATTCACAAGCCTGAAGCGGTAGATCTCTCTGGATCTCCTGAAATACACATACAGCCAGAAATAACAACAGAATGAGGTGCAATCCAAATCCAACCTGTCGTGGAAGAAAAAAAATAAACCCTATCTTCTATCCCCTTGCCCATGTCTAAACTTTTTGCTCCAAAACCTGAATGGTATGTCATCCGTGTCATATCAGGTACAGAGGAAAATGTCCGTACATCACTCATGCAAAGACGAGAGATGTTTAATCTAGAAAAATATATTCTTGATTGTTTTGTCCCCTTACACGATGTTGTGACGATCAAAAAGGGTGGTGGATCAGTGAAAAATAAGAAAAACGTTTTCCCGGGATATATTCTGGTAAAGATGGTTGTCACCAATGAATCTTGGTATGTGGTACGAAATACCCCAAATGTAACAGGATTTCTCGGTGCTGGTACAACACCAGTCCCTGTTACTGAGGCAGAGCTTGCCCGTATCCGAGGCATGGTTGATGAAAAAAATGCAGAATACAAAACTCCCGTGAAAATTGGTGACTTTGCGACTATTTTAGCTGGATCATTTCAGGGAAGTGAAGGAAAGGTTGTTGAGCTCAATGAGAAAAAGTGAACACTCAAACTCAATATCAACCTTCTCTGACGTGATACGCCAGTTGAACTCGAGTTTAGTCAGATCAAAATCAAGCACTAATTGCGAGTAAAAAGTATTTACTATTTATCATTTACAATATACTCTCTGAATCACTTGCCGGGGTAGCTCAGTGGTAGAGCAGAGGCCTGAAAAGCCTTGTGTCGGTAGTTCGATTCTACTCCTCGGCACCAAGATATAAAAAATCCCTCTAAAAGAGGGATTTTATTATGACCCTTCGGTCTAAAAAGAACAAATACTCGTCGTAACATATCCAGCAGGACGCTGGAGAACAAGAGGGAGCGAGCTTCCTGAAATGACACGATAATTCACATGCAGTGTACACTGATTGTTGCCATCAGGAAGAAGAACGCGGAAGCGCTCCAGGTCCTGTTGACCAGCAATATCAGCACTGGCATTGGGGATAAGTACTCCCGCATGATCAAATATTTTCCCAGTAGGACCAGTAGCAGGAACAAGATCAGTACCAGAGATCGTGAGAGACCCTCCACGGGTATTGTAACTGTAGATACGCCCATTGATAACGAGACGAGTATCGAGTAGCGGTCGATCACTGGTATTAATCCATGTTCGTGGTGTTCATGTGACAGCATCTCTATTCAAGAGTACCCCTCCATCCGCGATCAATATGGCATCAATTCGGCGAACATTTGGATTGATCGATATATTTCCTCCGGTACCGGCAACATTTCGACGAGCAATGAGAACAAGGGTTTTATTTGGTGCAAGGTATTCAATATCATTATTGATGTGAATATCTCCACCGTCGGCAATAACAACCTTGTTTCCTGTGCCAGAAGGATTACTTGTAAGGGCGAGAGAAGAATTGCGGTAATAATATCCCTGTGTATTTTTGACAGTGCTAGAACCAAGCATACTCGCTCGAGCAGTATCCCAATCACTTATGATTGCAGGGGTATCTGGGTCGTATTGCGTAGCAACAAGTGTATTAATGTTGAGGGCAAGCATTCATCGGAAACAACTTGCTCGATCCTGGTCTTCAGAGAAACTAAAGCCAAGAAGTTGTGGCGTCCCCGCAAGACGATTACTGAGGAGAGGCCCATAATATGCCGGAGAAGTTGTTGGATGGAAGACAGGGATTTGGGTCATATCAGTCGATGAGAAACAGCCCATATAGGTGCTTGGATATACACCTCGAGTGACGTTACCCGCATTATCTTGAATACAATATGTCACAATATCAGTCGCAGCAACGCCAGAGATTGTGACTGATTGAGAACTTTGAGAGGCAGGAAGTGCTGCAGTCTCACTATACCTGTAATAATTTCCATTATCAGGAGCAATACTGCAGTTTTGATCAAATTCCAGAGCAGCCTGATTTGTGCGTGGTCATTTTCGATACAGAATTGACCCGCTCGAAGTGATACTCGCAGGCACAGGACTAAGTCCAGATCCTGGTTTCCATAATTTTGAACCCATATCAGTGACTGAGAGCGTCACCGTTGTAGTACCAGAAATAGTTACCGATGGTGAAAGCGTATCAACCCCGATATCAGGCGTCAAGGCCGTGCCAAGGTTACCAGCAGTATCACGCACACGTAGACCAGTAAGGCTTCAGGTGGTATTTTCTAATCGTCGTGTATAGGTCATAATATCTGGACCAATTGATGGATCACTGCTTGGAAGTGCGTACCAGAGATTATTGGTATCCCCATCAAGCGTTTGAGCACACGCACAATCACTTCCATCACTGACACCTGGAATATCATTACACGTGATAACAGCATTCACTGCCTGGTTTTGCCAAAGAGTGTTTTGCACTTCTACTCCAGCAGTACGAGTCGTAAAATAACGCAATGTACCAGTCGGAATACCAGTATCACGAGCAAGAGTATAGACAGTTGCCTGTAGACTTCATTCGGTACCATAATCGCCGGTAAAGACCGTAACATCTTCTCCAGACACAAGAGTGAGACGACACGTTCTCACGGGATTGAGAGCTCCTGGAGGTGTCGTCGTACTACATGTCAACGGAACAGATGTATCAGCACCATTAATACGAACGGTAACACTCGAAGGTGGAGTACCTCCTGCTATCCAGGACATACACGACTGGTAATCATAACTATCTGGATTACACCGCAAATCATATGAAGCATCTATCGCCGTAGTACACAGATCATTCGAAGAAGGTGTTATAACAAAACTTCTTGGTGTAGCACATTCAGCCCCCACACACGTGCGAATTTTACACTGATCATGTGTACTATATCCATCACCCGGAGTATCCGTGACTCGCACAGAACAGAGGACATCTGTCACCGACGACGTACCATTGTAGGCAAAGGAATGAGGACCACTCTGTACCGAAACAGGACCAATACCAATACCATTGAGAAGCTCACTCATCGCCCCTTCAAATCCGAGGAATCATGAGAAAGGATTCACAGCGTAAGCAATTTGGAGACGGTAAGGATTGAGGAAAGTACTCGTAACTGGAAGACGACTTCCACAACGGAAATGAGCATTAAATGGAGTTTCCTGACGCATCACATCAGAAAGGGTATTATCACGGTATCAATAGATACGGCTACAACCTTGAACAACATTGGTTACGGGATGAACAACGATATTTTCAGAACACTGATTTGCTTCTGTGGCACTCGTCGCATTTCCATAAAAACAGCGAACTGTATAGGTTCCAGCCGCCAATGGTTCTGTATGGACCACTGACGTTCCCAGAGGATGAATTCCAGAAGTAAATGTATTGGTACCAGCAGTCAATGTATATTTAAAATGGGTAGCCGTAACACCAGATATTGGACTACATTGAATAATCGGCTGATCTCACACATTGATTTGTGACGGAACTGTGATCGCTGAACAGTCAGAAATATCATACGAACATGATGGTACAACCGTCTGACCACTCGGTGGGGTACATCCAGGAAGTCGCGTATAAGGCTGCGGAGCTTGGCCAGAACCTGGACAAAGTGCATTTCCTAATGGGATTGACCCCGTACAACCACCAATCGTATTAATCGTTACAGCTGATCATCCACACACAATACTGTTCGCTCCATTTGCACAGGTTGCAGTTACCTGACATGCCATAGCATTTTGTGGCATCGTAAGAGCACCAGTGCTCGCATCAATAGTACAATTTGTTCCGGTAACAGAATACGTGAGCGTACCACTCGTACACACCGGAGGAGTCACAACAGGAGAAAGCCCGACTGGACGTGGAGTAGTACCATAATTTACCGATCCAGTACAACTGGTCGTCGGATATGTCACAGAACATGTCCCACCACCCTCTGTTCCAATAAGTGTGTTTCCACGAGTAGCATTATTACATCACCATGTAGCCGTTACTTGTGTTCATGCAGTATTAGTCACCGTAGAGAAACCGAACACCGTATCACCTGTTGGACAGAGCCCAGAAGTCGTCGACGTAACTGGAGGAGTCGGAGGAGTAGCGATAGTTCCTTTACTACATTTATTAAGACAAATCTGTACATCTCCTGCATCAGTTGTGAAAGCAGTTGGGGTACCGGCAACATTTGTCCCTGACACTCTTCCCTGAACATGTACACGGTTCATGATAAGTCCAGAAACAAAATCAGACATAGGTATATTATCTTCGATACAACGGTATTTAAAACTCTCTCCTGGATCGAGTTTTCCATCACTGAGATCCGTTGTTGTTCCCAGAGTAAATGTTGCAAATTCTCCTGTAGGACGATTGAGACTTCCCGGAGAAAAGAGGAAGCGACCATTACATGGGTGATATCCAGGATCAGGATAGGTAATATTGGTCGTCGGCCAATCACCAGGAAATGGAGAAGGTTTTGCAACGGCAAACCATGGATTTCAGCTCGCTTGCGGTGGAGCAATCGTGAGAACAGGAGCAACGGTACAATTTAGCGCTCCAGTAAGGGTGACACCCGTGACGCTTCCTGCAGCATTAATAGTGGCAGTCGCTGTTGGTCGAGTGGTACAAGTTCCACCAGATACAGTAACAGAAGGAGCAGCAAGATAATCAGATCATCCAGTAACAATGGTAGCAGTCGTGCCCGCACTATTTGCGGTTGCGATAGCTCCAGGTGCGCTGGTACGACTACGAGAATCATAGACACTGATATCTTGCAGAGGGAGTGTCCCCGTATTACGAACCTCTATTTCAAACGTCGCACGATAGGTACCCGAAACTGTCCCCGGAGTAACACCAGTACATGTTTGATCGCCATTAACAGTGGTAATAGTATTCGTGGTTCCTGGTGGGACTGGAGCTATCTTCGTAACCTCCAAACTTCCAGCACATTGTGCCTGTGATACGACACATGCATTTGTTACCGCACAATAATACGGACGTGCTGCTGGACAGTGCCATTCACACTTTTGTTGTGGTGTACAGGCTGTCGCAGTATCTCGACGAACATAGGTAATATCTTCATGCCCCGAAAGAGTAGTGGTATCATCAGCACAGAAGACAGCATCCGTTGGGAGAAGACCTGTACAGACAATAGGAGTACACATACGTCTATCAGCCGTCTGAGTAGCAGTCGTGGGAGGAGTTGTGGTGGTTTCTGTATGACTACACTTGTAGATAAAGTTATACACTCCTTGCATATTGGTCTGAGCATTCGTACATCGAACACGGATTTGGTTATCCGCAACAATGGTTGCTAGATTTGTGATCTGACAGGCTATATCGTCCGATTCTTGCGCAGAAAACCAGTGATGGTAATCGGTGGAAACCGTTGGAGGCGGAAGAGCAGAATTATGAGGAATAATCGTATCACCTGTATCACAAGAAAGAGTGTAATCACGAGAAGAACTCGGATTCACACAGAGGGTCGCTGGTTGTGGAGCAGAAAGAGAGGCGCTACATCCAGCAGGAAGAGTAGAACACGAGGAACCAACAAAAGAACAGCTATTATCAGTAACACATCCAGACGGAAGTGTCGTTGGACAAGCAGCTGTCATTTCACAACCAGAAAGAGTACACGTTGGCGTTCCTCATGTTGGGGAAGATGGTGGATCACATTTTATAGACATAACACCGAGCCCAGGCCCATCGCTGATTGTGTGCCAGTTTGCTACCCGAGCATCTGGAACAATAATTCCTTTTATGGAAGCAAGACCCACAGTAGTACTATCTTCCCAAGTCACTGTTGTACCGTTGAGCCACAAAATATGAGCATCCTCTCCAGAACTATCACGTCTATAACGAGTTCCTATGTTATTGTAATAGGCATAATTATCCGTTCTTCAGGTTTTGAACTCCATACCATAATATTCACATACTTTTTGTGCTGTATGGAAATTATCAAATGCCTCAAAAAGCATCGAATTATTAACGATACTTTCACTATAAACATCCGGAGTACGTTTATAAAAATAACTACTCTGAAATTGGCTTTCTCGGAAAACATCAGTAGAAAAATCAGCATTATGCACCCATGTGGATGTGGTGCCACTACATTCGCATTTATCGAGCTTTGTCGTTGCACTAAATCCAGCATCCATATTCCAATCAGAAACACTTAAATGGTCCGGAGTAGAAAAACAATACATAAGGCTTGGATCTCCTTGTACAACATACGGTTGAAAAATTCCTGAACTCTTTTTCAATCCCCCCCAGACAAAAATATTTCCTGGATTTGATTGTGTCAAAGTACCGAAATTGGTACATCGACCTGTGTAGAATTTTCCTACATTTTTACATACTGATTGACATGACTGGACTCCAGTCATAGCTTCCCATGTTGGTGCTGCAGTAGGATTAGTAGATCTGGTAACAGTTGTTGTTGTAGTAGTAGTTGTCGCTGGGGTTGTAATCGTTGCTGAAGTTGTTCCTTGATCAACGGCTCTATACCCATTATTACAGGTATATTCACAGGATGCAGCAGTAGCAGAAACACTCGTATTATTTGAGAAAACAAGCGTTCTTGGGTAATGACGATCAAGAGGGAAAATCGGAGGATAATTGGGAGAATTCGGATACGGAAGTTCATCGGGGGAAACAGGAGATGCGTTGGTGAGGTCTACCGCAGAGTTATCCTGACATTGATAGGTTGGCGTACAGGTACGACTCACAACAGTCCATCCACCCACGCCACTACAAACTCCAGATGGATGATTATGAATTTGACCAGTACGTGTGCTTTGTTCTCGTCGTACTAGCTCTGTACCCGTTCCTCTTTCGGTACCACTACACGTACCGTTGGTAACATTTTCAGTAAATGGTCGATACTCATGACACGTTCGATAAATAGGAGATATATCCACATTTGCATGCACTCCCAGAAACATGAAGAAACCGAGAGTAAGGAGAAAATATTTGAAGAAAGTATTTTTCATAAATGAGCATTAACCACGAGTAGTATAAAATATGGATTCTATATTGTAGGGAGAATCAAAAACATCAGTGAGCAAACGCATCCCTTCATTATTCCAATATCCTGACTTTTTATCATACACCCACCACAGTGGAAATACTTTCTCAACTGTTCTTTCGTGTTCCCATCGTGCATCAATAGGATACGTATTTGGGGGAGCTTTTTGGGAGTCTTCATAGGCCAATTTATACAGCCGAGCAAATTCTCCACTACTCGTATTTTCATCTTTTTCTTTAAACGATGTTTGGATTTTCATAGGATTGGTATTGAGAACGTGAAGTTTCTCGCCTTTTTCTCCCATAAAAATAATATAGGGCATACCATAGGTAACGAGTGTTTGTCCTGCGAATCATTCAACACCATCGAAGACATCTGCATCAAGTAGGTAGCTTGATGTATTTCTATCAAATTCAAATAAGAGAACTTTCACCTTCCCCTGGTATTGAACCATATTTTCCTCTACGATGGCATCAAATGGGATCCAATATTTATTCGAAGGTGTTACGACAGTATATCCCGTATCTCACTTCCCTGTTCACGGACCGGTAATGGTCTTTGCGACAGTATCAATGCGAAGTGTCGCATATGGTAAAGCAAGCGTGAAATCTTTGATAAATTTTTGCGCAGTACCAAGGACTCGAATTTGGTCCTGTATATCAAGACGTTTGATTCCCACCATAGTCGAATCAGACGTAGCCGAAAGACGGAGAACCGCAGGAGAGAGGTGCTCAAAAGAGAGACTATAGGCACCATTTTTATCAGATCGCGTGGTAAAGCTGGTTCCCAGGACTTCGAGAAGAATACCAGAAAGAGGTTTTCCATTCTGATCTCGGACCACACCAGATACTTCTACTTTTGCGCGTGCTGATGTACAGACTTCTGGATCTTTTTCACAGAGTTCTGAGAGGACTTTTTCCTTCTTTGTATACTCCGATTCGAGTGAAAGAAGATATGTATATGCTCTCAGAAGATTTGTGTCGCGAGCTCACGATTCATAAGCATCGACCACTTCTTGTTTTTTTGTGAGATAGATACTTTTTTCTCCCGGAAGAGTTCCACCATGAAGACCAAAATGTAAGATATACTCCTGGTCAAGCTTCATCGAATGATCAAAGGCCGATAATGGTTTTGCCGTATTGGTAACGACTTCCTCCTGATTACTTGGCCACCAACGGCATCCCACAAGTACGAGAGTTGTGAGACATAAAAAAAGCAACAATGTTTTCTTCATAAGAAAAAGAATTTATGGCATCATAATATGCTAATTTATGCATACTGACAAGCAACTTCCCCTAAAAGTTCTTGACAAGAAAAAAAAGAATTTCTATTATAGAACTATACGAATCAAAATATACTTGTAGGTTATTAATCAAGAAAAAATAAAAAATTTGCATTTTTAAAAGAATCACCATAATACCACTCTATGACACGTACAAATTATTTCTTCTATTTTTTTCCTCTTTCACGCCGCGAAGGATAATTTGTCGTATTATAACACTTATACACCCTTCGCACCGCGAAGGGTTTTTTTATTTTTTAAGTTCTGTAATTATGAATACACATCGGAAGGTCACTGCTCTCTCTTCTCCGAAAAAAATCAAAGAAGACATTCCACTGATTGGTCAATGAGCACAGGTTCAGAAAAAAGCTACTCAAGAAATTCGAAGTATATTAAACGGAGAAGATCGAAGACAAGTGCTCATCATAGGACCATGTTCAGCTGATTTTGAAGATTCATTGCTGGAGTACGGGAAATTTCTCAAAGAATTACAGGAAAAAGTACGCAATAAACTCCTCCTTATCATGAGATTTTATACCGGTAAGCCTCGTACTGTAGGAGGCTGGAAAGGTATGCAACAGGGTCAAAATGGCTGAGAGGTAAATATTGAAGCCGGGATTCGTGAAGCACGCTCGATAGCAGTGCAATTGCTCAGTATGTGAATTCCCTTAGCTGACGAAATGCTCCATCCACAACTTATCGGACATCTGGATGATATTTACAGTTACCTTGCAATTGGTGCCAGAAGCGTAGAAAATCAATTTCATAGGGAAGTAGCATCTGGAGCACCTATGCCGGTTGGATTTAAAAACCCTACTAGTGGCGATCTTCTTGTTCTTGCAAATTCCATCAAAGCCGGACAAACACCAAGTGATTATGTTTTAGCAAATGGAGCCATGTACCATTCAGAGGGTAATCCAGATTCGCATGGAATTCTACGAGGCCAGAATATTGAATGAGTAGTATGATCAAATTATGACCTCGCAAGCATACAACGTTTCTTACAATTTGCTCAAAGAGTAGGACTTACTCATCCTCGGCTCCTCATCGATACAAATCATGACAATTCTGGGAAAAAACCAGAAAAACAAATAGGGATTATGCAAGCCGTGATGAATATACTCAAACAACATCCGGAAATGCGCCCCATAATCAAAGGTTTTATGGTAGAGAGTTATCTCAATGATGGACGACAAGATGCAACAGGAAATATAATACATGGTATTTCACTCACCGATCCATGCTTAGGACGAGAAGGTACAGAAGAATTTGTCCGAGAATTAGCTGATAAAATATAACATATGTCACACATATTCCACATTACATATTACCATTATTACCGTCTTTTTCTCGGGAAAAAGGATGTTTCGTATTGTCCATAAATTAGGTCAGCGAAATCAACCAACCTCTCGAGTCTTTCGAGAGGTTTTTATTTAATTTAATTATATTATGAAAGAATTTACAGTGGATCATTTTTGATCATCGTGAGTACATGGAGAAGATATCCTCCGAAGAGGATTTTTATCTGGAATAAAAATCAGAAGAATTGATAATCCTTCTTCGGAAATGCCGAAAAAGAAGCCAGACGCAAGTGTCATAACAGTTCCTATACGAGATGCGAGTAATGTTGTGCATAAAATCTTGGATAACAGAGGAGAGAAACATCCTATCATAGACTTCTCGGGAATCATGAGATCTAACCAAGTCACTATGGGATTTGCATTCCCGCAGGTCTATAATATTCATCTATTATTTTGACCAAAAGGTACCGGAAAATTGAATTGAGCATACTCATGATGAACACCAAGAAATGGGGTTTTTGAACATATATTAAACAATATAGAAAGAACCGAAGAGGCAAAAATAAGTTTAACACCTCTGGATACACAAACACACGACACCATTATGGCTTTAGTACAAGGAATTACTCATGCTGTGGCAACTCTAATATGCGAGAGTCCTGAATGTAGGTGAAATACATGGGATGCTCTGCGAGAACGCAGAAAATGAACTCCTTCCACCACTATCGCTGACATGATTGCTCTGAATCCACATCTTATTATGATGTTGTCTCAAATGAGGAGATTTGGTAGCATTAACAGTGGTTGCGCACATATTCGTGGAAGAATCGAAAAACATCTCAAAAACGAAGGGAAAAAATTGGATTCATTTATAACACCTTTCTTTTCGATGTTGGAAAGATTTCTAAGAGAAAATGATATTGACGGGAAAGTATCTACGGATGATCTAGAAAGCCTCACTCAAATGTCACTCTGAGATCTTACAAAACGGATAGAAGATTCCAAAAATATATAATTGGTCAGGCTGGCGGGACTTGAACCCGCGACCCCAAGACCCCCAGCCTTGTACGCTAGCCAACTGCGCCACAGCCTGACACACAACTAGTGTAGGATTTTTTCTGATTTTTTCAAAGAACTTCGTGTGAGTCGTTGCCGAACGAAACGAGTATTTTCTTCTGGGTAGAGAACATGGTAGATATCCCGAAATACGTCATCCTTACCTCGATTCGCGTCAATAGTGATACCGGCATGATGAGTAAAATAGCTCCTATACGAAGTAATATATGTTTCTTGGAGTTTTTCCACAAGACGTCTTTTTGCCCCTTTTGTAAGCTTAGCTCCATCAGGCATATAGCGCAAATTATTGATCATCTGAAGAGAAAGAAGGGTTCCCTCCCCTATATCACCTTCTTTTTCACCTCGACGCATGATACGTTCGAGAGAACGACGAGCACTGACCGACAAAAAAACAATAATAGCTTTTTCAAAGAGTGGACGATAGATCGTCTTGGTAAACCAGAGCATACCCTTTTCTAACTGTTGAAGGGTGTGCCCAAGCGTAAGGCCTCGAATGACAATGGTCGGTACAGCACGATCCATGATGACCGTATGCCCCTTCATGAGATGGGGAATAACTTTTTTCTCAACCTGATAGAGCATATCGGCAACCTGCAATAACAAATGAGCTTCAGAACTCACACCCTGGTCAGATCGTTTGTCGTGTTCAGCAAAAAAATCACGAAAATGAGGTGCGTCTTTCCAGGTAATAATGACCGCCTTCTCTCCGTGTTCCTTGAGCTTCTTTTTAAGTTTTTTCGCTTGAGTAGATTTTCCACTACCATCCGGTCACTCCAGAATGATAAATCGACCAGGAAAGTCCGTAATGTTGGTATAATTTGGTTTCATAAATTTACAATCCAGAAATAAGCTCTACTCCATATTTTTTGATGAAATAATCAGCTACGAGACGACGCATTTCAGGCGTTGTTTCATAGACCGGTTTGAGAGCATCAAGAACATACATATTCTCTGAAACAGAGAGCCTGTCATACGCATCGACAACTCGAGTTTGAAATGCGTGGAAATTGTGCAAGATATTATCTGAAAAAGACATATCCATCCCTGCTTCATAGTGTTTGAGCTGTGATCTTCCGGCCGCTCGTTTCATCCCTGCTTCAACCGGCAAACGAAAATAGAAGGTCATGTCTGGTATCGGGAAATACTGATCATAAAAATGTCTCAGATCATCGATCGCAAGACCTCTTGCATACCCTCGTGCTAAGGCAGTATAAATATATCGATCACACAAAACTACCATTCCCGCTCGAAGCATACCAACAATTTCGGTAACATAACGTTCCATGAGATCGGCAGCATGTACCATATCAAAGACCGTCGGAGGTAAAGCAAGATCCCGTGATTTTAATTTCTTTGTGAGAGGTTTGATGCGAGGATTACTATTCCACTCGGTAAAATGAACATAGAACCCATTTGATTCCAAGAGCTTTTGCAATATTTTCACTTGAGTTGATTTCCCGCTTCCATCTTGTCATTCGACGACAATAAGAGTACCAGGACGAATATCTTTTGAAAAAAAAGGCTTTTTATCAATACGTCGAGATGTGAAACGAGTCGTTTTCTTTTGGTTTGGAGAATAAGTATGAGTGCGCATACAAGAAATCTAGCAGACATTTTTCTCCAAAGCAACACTCAGGAGAAAAAAATAGAGCAAGAGAACTTGATAAAGGAAAAAAAATATTTCCTATGAAGAACGTTTGTGTGAAATACGCTTCCACCACTTTTTACTTTGTTTCCATTGTTGTGTAAAAAATTTCTCAAACACACACAGCATATCGTGCACTTTTTCTCCCATATTCAAGATCCAATCCGCAAGAGGACTGGGGATATGATGCGCCAATTTCCATGATCACCATGCCATCAAAAGCAAGCCCAATACTTGATTAAAATTCAGAATTTTCCAATCAGTTAAAAGACCAAAAAAGTAAGCAAAATTATCAGCAGAAGCATCATTCCACCATTCACCAATAAACCACATGAGTCCCCATAAAAACGCACCAGCACCTGCGGCCATCCCATGTTCTGGGCGAAGTTTTTTGATAATATAGGTCAGAGAAAAGATAAAAATAATTCCAATAACATACACGACAGCCAAAGGAAAACGTTGAAACTCAGCTAATATTGGATTATTCACATAATCTACTGCCAGGAGGCCGTCACTACGGATACCGTAGGTTTGTCCTCCGAGAAAAGCACCAACGTATCCAACAATAGCAGCAAAAAGCCAGGCAATAACTGTGATGTCCAAAATATCGTCTCTGTCCTCTTGGCTCCTTTCACGAAAAAGCACCAGGAGCGTCCCAAAAAAACCAATAATCGCTCCTCCGAGACTAAAATAAAAATCTGACATCAAAAAGAAACTGGCTATCGGAAATTGTCACGAAAATGCCGACTTTGTCGGTAAACCAAGGTAGAGAAGAATATGGAGAAACCGAGCAGTAAAAAAAGTTGCCAGGAAAAATGTAAGTAAATTTACACTAAAGAAGGTGGTATTGATATGATATTTTTTACCCAATCGCCACAACATCCAATAAAAAAGAATAAAAGCGAGGGTTAACGAAACGCCAAATGTCATCACAGGAACGGTACTATCGCCAAAAGTAAAAGTAGTAATTTCAGGATACATGATGCTAGTATATGAAAGACAGAAAGGTTGTAAACAGAGTTCTCCTAGCGTGCATATTCTATATATCTATTCTCACGACTAACCATCACTTTCACTTCACCAGGATACTGGAGATTATCCTGAATAGAAGCAGCAATTTCTCGAGCAAGTTTCTCTGCTTCAATGTCAGAGATTTTTTTTGCATCAACAAAAACACGTACTTCTCTTCCAGCAGAAAGTGCATAGGCTTTTTCAACACCAGCAAATGAAAGCACCAACTCTTCCATATCTTTCATACGTTTGATGTACTCCTCAACATTGGCTCTACGAGCACCGGGGCGGACGGCACTGATCGCATCGGCGAGCATAATAATACCAGTTTCAATACATGTGGCTGGCACTGCACCATGGTGTGCCTCAGTGATATTGATAAGCTTCTCATCAAAACCATATTTTCGCAGGACTTTCCCCCCAATTTCTGGATGTGTCCCCTCTATATCATGATCAAGAGCTTTGCCAATATCATGCAAAATACCTCCCTTAAGAGCAATTTCAGGATCGGCACCAACTTGACGTGCGATGGATTCAGCAATGTAGGCGACCTCTTGCGAGTGCTTGAGAATATTTTGCCCATAACTTGTCCTGAAACGAAGCTTACCGATGAGACTCACAACCTCATCAGGAAATCCAGAAATATTCATTTCCGAGAGAACTTGTTCACCCAATTTTAACAAAAGCTTCTCCGCATCACGCTGATTATTTTGTACAATTTCCTCTATACGGGCTGGCTGTATACGTTTGTCAGCCAAGAGATCTTCGAGTGACTTTTTTGCCACATAACGACGGAAGAGATCAAAACTCGAAATAAAAAGGGTATTTGGTGTGTCATCAATAATAATAGAAACCCCGGTTTCTTTTTCAAAAGTAGTAATATTTCGACCTTCCTTCCCAATAATACGTCACTTGAGATCATCACTCTCAAGCTCTATCGTGGTCTGAGTAGTCTCAGCTGTGACGGCTCCGGCATATTGTTGCATGGAATTAACCAGGATCTCTCGACACATCTCTTCTTCGCGCGCACGAATTTCTGCCTTCTTTTTTTCGATATGTTTCACAAAATCAGCTTCATAGAGTTCCTCTACTTGTTCGAGGAGTTTCTTTCGAGCATCTTCCGGAGAGAGTTTTGCCACTTCAGAAAGTTTTTTCGCAATTTCATCTTTTTTCTTTCCGAGAAGTTCTTCTTCACGACCCAACGATTCCTTCGCAGCATTGATTTCTTCTGTTTTCTTGACAAGTTCATCAAGTTTTTGATCCAGTTTCGTTTCTTTTTGTTCGAGACGTTTCTCGAGTTCAATGGCTTTCTTTTCTATATCAGCTGCTCGGTCTCTTTCTTCTTTTGCTTGTTTACGAGCATCGTCCATGATCTTGTCAGCATCGTGCTCCATCTTGCGACGAATATCTTTTGCTTCCTTTTCTGCTTGCTGGATAAGCTGTTGCGCTTGGCTGGATCCATTCTTACTCTGAATACTTTGATAGACAAAAAATGCTCAAGCGCCCAAAAGAAGACCTACAATAAGGCCAAAAATGAGAGACATAAAAACAAATTAAAAATTAAATTGATCTCTTTTTTCCGCAACGGCTCACAAAAATGCAGGGGATAATGAAAAGGATTTTCTCGAAAAGCACAGGAACCCAAGCACGACATCAAAGTGGGAAGAAACAAATATCGAAGAGAAGAGTTTGGAAATTTTGATCAAACTCATAGTATAGAGAAAATTCTTTTATGCAAGTACGACGTGTGTGATATGTGACACTTTTGGGCCGACCCAGTTCGGGGAAATCAAGTTTTGTAAATGCTTGTATTGGAGATAAGGTGAGCATAGTATCTTCTATACCTCAAACAACTCGCAAACTTATACGGGGAATATATACCGATTCAGCATGCCAGATAATTTTTCAGGATGTTCCCGGGCTTCACTCCAGCCATCACCAATGGAACCAGTCTATTAACTGGGTCACAAAAAATGCTCTTCTTGATACCGATATCATTCTGAGGTTTATCGATGGGTCCAGAGAACACGGAGCAGAGGAAAAGATGATCGATGAAATTACCGCCAAGACGGAAAAACCAGTTATCACGATTGTAACAAAATCTGATCTTCTCCCGGCAAAAAAGAGAAAAGAATTTCCCGCCAATACTCTTTTTGTTTCCAATATAACAGAAGAAGGAATTGATGAGGTTAAAAAAAGGCTCACAGAAAAACTTCCTCAAGGGCCTCTCCTCTATCCCGAATCCGATGTGACGGATCAAGACGTATATTCGCGTGTAGCAGAAATCATACGAGAAAAAATATTTTCTACTACTTACGAGGAAGTTCCTCACGACACATACGTAGAAGTGGAAATGCTCGAAGACAAAGGAAAATTTGTAAAAATTCTTGCCTATATCTTTTGTGCTTCAGAATCACAAAAGAAAATCCTTGTCTGACACCATGGCGCAAAAATAAAGGAAATCGGAAGTCTTGCACGAAAAGATATACAGGATCTTTTTGAAAAAAAAGGATATCTTGAGTTACACGTTAAGGTTCATCCTCGTTGGCAAAATACCGAAAGTATCACAAGAAAGGTTCTTGGAAAAATGTAAATAGAAAAAAGAATAGAACAGGCCTGGGTGCAGAAAAAATACTTGTACCTTATAAGACATTTATTATTATCAGCCTAGTATTTTACCATTAATCTTTTATCCATGCGTGGGGACTACCAAAACAATGCCAAAAATCCATGGCCAAAAATCCTTCTTGCCCTCATAGGTATCATTTTTGTGATACTTATAGCCCGTTTTATCGGGAAAGAAGATGTACAAGACATCCAAACAGCCCCCATATCTCTCCGTCTCACAGAAGCAACGAGCAATGCTCAGATTACTACTGGTGATAACGATCAAAAAAACGTCAATAGCAACACTCCTCTGACAGCTCTCGATCTCGTAGAGATACGTAATGGTACAGGGCAAATTGTGTTTCTCTCCAATGCAAAAAATACGCTCAATCTCAATAATGGAACAAAAATTCGGTATGTCGGACAAAATGCCGGAAGCAAAACAGAATTTCGTGTAGAAAGCAAAGATATTTGGATAACAGCTGACACGGCAGACATGACATTTGATCTTATTGGTACCAATCTCGTCCCAGCATCAAATAGCATCATAAACGTATCAAAAAATGAACTTTTCACCACAATTACCGTGTTTCAAGGAAGTGCAACAATAAACCTTGGAGGTGGAACATTGGAAATAAGTGCAGGGAAACAACTCAATTATTCTTCGCTCAAAGCACTCACGATAGACGAGCTCGGAAGTCGTGTCGTCAATATCAACCCAGAAACTCTCGCAACCGATTGGATGAAACTCAACAATGCCGCAGGATACCTGAGCACTTCGCCAAGTACAACAACCTCAGATACTCCTTCAAATACAAATACTGGTCTTATACTTTTTGAATCCCCTATTGATGAATCAACCGTGAGTACTAAATCCATCACACTCAGTGGGAAAATACTGTCTCCAACAGTATCCCGTGTAATTATCAACAACACTCCTGCTATTGTTGATCCCACAAAACAATCATTTACTCTCAGTAATGTTACTCTGACAAACAAAGAAAATAATTTCGTCTACCGTACCTATGATGTCGCCGGAAGCGTGTTATCAAAATGAATTATTACTGTCTATACTACAGCTCCAGGGGTCAGTACATCGCCCACGAGTCCTTCTGGCAGAGCAGCAGTAGAAACCTACAAGCCAGATAGTCGTTTTCGTGTTATTGCACCAAGTACAGATTTCTATGAAACCCGGGAAACAAAAGTAAAGATAGAAGGCCGCGTAACTCCAAATGTTGCGCATCATATCACTATTAATGATTTTCGACTGAACTCATTCTCTCCAAACGGAACTTCTTGGTATTATTTCGCAAATCAGCAATTCTGAAACATGCAAGAATGAGTGAATACCTACACCATCCGATATTTTGACGCTAACGGAGAAGAACTCTACAAACAACTTTTTGTCATAAAAAAACTCTCAGCCGTTACCGCTCGTCCACGAACAGCATCTTCTGAGATCACCCTTGGTGAATAAATATGTTACAAAAAACAGGATCATCGCTGGTAGAAGTAGTTGTCATGATGGTCATCCTCAGTGTCGCAATAGTCGGCATATATACGCTCGTAAATAACGGCCAGAAACTCGCTCGCATAACTGATGACCGTCTCGTTGGACTCAATATAGCACGGGCAGGGGTAGAGTGAGTGGCGGCTCTTCGCGACACTTTTCACCTGAGAGCCTATAGTTTGAATAATTGTTTTTTTACAATCGATGGACAACCCACCGAAACAACCTGTGCACGGGGAACAGGAACACAAGGATATATCCTGAAAGACGATGGAACTCTTGAAGAAAGCACGAGCTTCGATGTATGTATTAATGAAAGTGGGTGGTACTCTCAGGAGTGGATAGGGCCAGGATCAGTCAACCCTTGTTCGTGAGCAAGTCTTTGTATACAACCAGGAGAAGTAGGGTGTCGAACTCTTTTTCAGAGAAAAATTATGCTTCGAAACGTATCTGTTGCGGTGGCACCAGAATGTTCTTCACCTGGGACCGTTGATACAGGAAAAAATTGCACACAAGTTGTCTCGGAAGTATGGTGGGGGGTTGGCCCAGAAAAAAAAGTTACTCTCACACAACTTCTTTCACGACTCTAGAAACGCGGGAAGACTTCTCGCACCATTCACGATGTAACAGGTGTAGACCAACCTCATCATTTCTGATACGTTGTGACAGCAGTATGGACAGCTATAATCCGTCACTCTATATCGAGAAGTGGCCCCCCACTATTGCCAGAATAGAGAACAATATCGGAAAGAATGAGATTGTGGAGATTATGTTCCGGAAGAGTGGCTGTGACGGAGGAAATAATACCGAAACTCATCTGTACCGTAAGAGAAGAAGAATATCAAAAACCAACCACCATGTCCCCGATACGCAAATGCTCATTATTGTCATTGAGAGAAAGTATGGGCGCAGAAGAAATATGTTCTGTCTCTAAAATCGCTATATCATATGATGAATGAGGATGAATTTTTTTTATAGGAAATAATTGATCATTGTAACGGATAAAATAGTGTTCATATTTTTTCTCAAAAATATGTTTACTGGTAAGTATGATACCGTCAGTTCGAACAAAAGCCCCTGTTCCAATAGGTGCGCGCGTTCATAGCTCATCTTCTCAAAAAATTTGTACCACAGCCCTGCTTGATCCTGCTAATAGATGGAGACGATTTTGAAGGGAGAGGGAATTACTTCTCACATGTGATATACCATAAAGAATACAAAATAAGCTTCATAGCACGATGATAGAAAGGAGGGGATACAATTTCTTCATAGAGTGAGTATACTTTTTTTAGACAAAAACAAAAAATAATCTACACTCTCGGGATGAAAAATATTGTCTGTATTGGAGGTGGCTCTGGTATATCAAACTTTTTACAAACTTTTACTGAATGGGAAGAAAACATTACCGCTATCATCAACACCTCGGATAATGGTGGAAGTACCGGGACAATACGTCATTCCTACCATGTTCCGGCCCTCGGAGACATACGAAAAAATCTCTCTGCACTCACACAGAAACATAGTTGGCTGGAACACCGATTTCAAGAAGGGTTGTTTGCAGGACATGTCATTGGAAATATATGGCTTTTGGGTCTTGTGGAAGCGTACGGATTTGAAGAATGAATAAACAGGGCTCATGAAATTTTGGAAATATCGAAAAAAAGAAAAATAATTCCCGTCACAACTACCCATCACGACATCATTCTCGAGCTCAGTACAGGAGAAAAAATAGAATGAGAAAGTGCTATTTTGAAAACTCCTCAACTCCTTTGAAGAGTACAAAATATCCACCTCTTCCCCGAAACAAAGCCCCACAGAGATATACTGAGCGTTCTCGAGACAGCAGACATAATTCTGCTCGGGCCAGGAACATTCTACACTTCCCTGGTTCCCTGTCTTCTGGTTCCCGGAGTAGTGGAGACAATCAAAAATGCAAAAGCAAAAAAAGTATACATCGCCAATCTAGAAAATTTTCCACATGAAAGTTATAAAAATTATACCCTCAATGCCTATCTAGATGATTTAGAAAAATACACTGGTTTAAGCTGATTTGATCTTATTCTAGCTCATAATGGAAGTGGCATATCTGATGAGCACCGTATCAATATTTCCACCCCCCTTCCCCACTGCACAATCGATAATTTTCTCCGCTCGCAGATTTCTGATTGTTCCGATGGAAAATTTGACGCCATTGTTCGCAATAAACGCCGGCACGATGGAGAAAAAATATCATACTGGATAAAAAAAATATTCCTCTAGAATGACCGAGATGAATACAATACATCCCTCTTCTCTTCTTCAGAACTGTACTCTTGGTTCATGAATTCATGTTGGCCCATTCTGTTATATCACCGATTCACATATCGAGGATCATGCTCATATCGAAGGAAATGTCCGAATAGAAAAAAGTACTATTGCGTCTAAGAATGAAATACTCTGGGGGGCCATCATACGAGAAAGTGTTATCGAAAACAGCTGCATTATCGGTTGTGAAGTCAAGCGTTCTCACGTCGGTGAAAATACTATGGCAAAACATCCAGGAACCAATATTTCTGATGCTGTTGTGGGGAAAGGAGTAAATTTCTGATCGTGAGTCAAATGCGCCAATTATGACGGGAAAGGGAAAGGAAAATTCACGATCGGCAATGAAGTGTTTCTGGGATGTAATGCAGTCCTCTCCGTAAAAGCCGGACAGGTACGCTCTATAGGAAACAAGAGTGTTATTGGAGCAAATACTCATGTCTCCTTTGATGTCCCCGATGCTTCACTCGTTTATACTGATAAGGAGAATGGAAAGATCACTCTGCGCGAAAAATACTATGAATCATAAAACACAACACCACCCCTACTTTTTTCTTTTCTTTGGGATATTCTTTGTCCTCTACACCTTTATTAATGTCTATATATTCATACACGGATATAGAATGTTGGATGTCTTTGGGATACCTCCGGGAATATACACAATACTATTCATCTTTTTTGCCTTTGCTTATATCGTTGGGGAATTTATCCAACAAAAAAAAAGCACTCTTTTTTCAGACGGACTTATCACAATTTGATCGCTCTGGTTCGTCGGCATAGTCCATTTTTTCTTTGTAAGTCTGGCCTATGATATTCTGAAAATTATACAATATCTGACACAGTGGATACAAACAAGTCGTATGCAGATAATTGCCTTCCATACAACATGGATCAGTGTGTTGGGGACACTTTTAACCATTGTAATCTGATATCTCAATGCCCGTACTCCTGCGATACATAAACACACGATAGCTCTAGCAAAAAGAAATACTCTTCACCCAGAACTTACACTAGCAGTTGTGAGCGATATTCACCTCTGACCCACTAACGGCATACATCACATCGAGAGAATAGTAAAAAAAGTAAATGCCCTCTCCCCCGATATGATTCTTCTTGTCGGGGATATTGTTGATGGTGAATTGGATCCAGTAATTCGTCGTGATATAGGAAACTATCTACGAAAATTTCAGGCACGCTATGGTATCTATGGAGTCAATGGAAACCACGAATATATATGAGGCATCTCTCGTGCTCATAAATATTTAAAAGATCATAACATCACCATACTCGACGACAGCATCTGTAAAGTAGCTGGAATACAGCTCATCGGACGAAGGGATATATCCTGTCTCCGTTTTGGCCAAAAAAGAAAAAATCTGGGTGAGATGCTTACGAAATGATCAGAAGAAACAGTGATTGTGATGGATCATCAGCCAAAACAACTTTCAGAAGCAGAGGAAAACAATGTAGATATACAGTTTTCAGGACATACTCACAATGGCCAGCTCTGGCCAATCAATTTTATCGTCAAGAAAATATTTGAAGTTCCAAAGGGGTATAAGAAGAAATGAAATACACATATCTTTGTCTCTCCCGGAGTGGGGACATGGTGACCTCCAGTACGCACCAACGCACGTCCAGAGATACTTTTTGTACAAGTATTATTCGAAAATCCCTTATAGAAGGGATTATTGCGTGCAAAAAATGTATGCAAAACAGGAATTTTTGAGGAAAAATAGAGAGAAATACGATTTTTCAAATGGAAATACAACAATCAGATAATTCCTGAAAAAAGGGCTTCTAGAAGCAGAAATGAGAAAAAAAATATATAAGACAATTCTTTTTATAAAAAAGACAATGCCCGAGGAAATTGATTCAGCCCGAAGATAGGCTATTATGGGTGTACAAGCTGTTCTCGTGCAACGTTGACCCTGTGATGGAGAGGATATAACGAATCCTCACCGCATCTTTCAAATAAAAATACACAGATATGTAATGGTTTACCTTACGTATCCATGTTTTTTCTATCGATGTTATCTGTCTCAGTACCACCCTTCCCATATTCATTAATGTGGTAAGAGTGGTACTGATATTGGATGATACGATACGAAGCCGGGTGAATATGCTTTCCATTACCAAAGCAGAGTCAGGACCTTGTTTCCTGCTTGTCAGGGTATGTCACTTCGTCAGTGACGCCATCGTATCCCACATTCATGTCGGCACAATCGATAAACCTTTCTTATCGCCGCACATCGTGATGTAGGAACTCTCTTAGCTCCCAAGAATTACCAAATTCCTTGGGAGTTTTTTCTAAACTGACGAAGAAAAAAACAGAAAAATTTTGAATTTTATAGAAAAAATTAAAAAACTGAAAAATAAAAACCATTTTTATTATTGACAATAAAAATAAAAAACGATAATTACATATAGCTTAACAGCTCTTTTATGCAAGAAAATCCCATTATTCCAGAAGCAGAATTGGCTCGACCAAAACATTGAGGCAGTTTTCGCTCTGCGGTTGCAGCACTATTATTAGTAGTATCTCCTGCTGTCGCATGAGAACCAGATAAACCAACGAAAGTTGATGAGTGAAAAGGAAAACCAACTCCAGAGGCTGTACATCCTGCCGATGATTTGTGAGCCATGATTGATATCATACTCGCAGATAGAGAAGCGCTAAATAAAATAGATCCACGCGCAGCTACTGCACTGACTACAGCTCGACAAAAAATGCTCGCCGCTCAGGGAAAAATCGAGGCCTTAAAATCAGAAAAAATAAAAGAAATTAGAGCAAAAATGCTTGTTCTAGTTAAATGAGAAATAACAACCGCTATGGCACTTTACGAAAAAACAAAAGATATGCCAAAACGGGAAGGAATTTTGAAGAACATACAATGACTACAGAAACTGTCAGCGGATCTTGCCGGTAATATTTCCACTGATACTTTAGTAGCGGCAGCATCGCTCATCCCAGCTGCTCAGTGAATATTAGATCGAGAAGTGCCTATTGCAAACAAGGCAATAGCCGAAATACCCGAAGTAAAAACCGTAAATGCAATATTAATGGCAATAGAGAATGGTGCTGTTAAAAATGGCAATGTTTCTCTAGCACAAACACTTATAAGCACACGTAAAATGCTCTTATGAGGTTCACTTAAAACTGGCCTGGAACAAACCCCAGTTCCCTACAAAGTCGGGAAACCTAAGGATGATTCAGAAGTCGCTTCTTCACTATTAAAAGGTAAACTTGTCATCAGTGATACAGGCCTCATTACTCTCAATGGTCCAGGAATTGGGGATGGAGCCGTTCCGGTATTGCTCGATGCACCAGCATGAGAGTATGTCGCAAAGTTTACTATAGGGGAGGGATGAATAAGATGAAAATGAAAAGAAAAAGTAATGTTTTTCTTAGAGGATAGAACTGATCGAAAAAAAATAAAATGGACAGAGCTTGTATTTGCTGGAAATGGTGTACTGAAAGCAGGGGATACCATAGTAAGTGAACCATTTCAGTTTATAGATAATGAAAAAACCCCGCTATTTGTTGTACTCGGGGACGGTAAAGTAAGTCCTATTGGAGGAAAGGCCTCAATGACTTTAGCAGTATTCCCTCGCGTAAAAAAATGACCTCCTACCGAAGTAGCTTCTGCAAATGGAACAACTCCTCCAAAACCAGCAGAATAGTCCAAATATTCTCCTTCAACATATATACTGTATTAATCTAGAAGAACGTCGAGACAGATGGGCTTCAGTGCAAGAAGAATGGAGAAAACTATCCGACACTCATATAGTACGATGGGGTGGTGTCGATACACGGGGAGAAAATTGACACCTTTGATGCCTGCTTTCTCACAGACAGATAATCGAAGAAGCTCAAAAAAACAATCACCCTTCTGTCACCGTTGTAGAAGATGATATACAGTATCATGGCGGAGCAGATACGCTCAATGTGTTAAGTCAAGATATACAGAAAACGGAGTGGAGTATATTTTATTTTTGAGGTTCTTTTTGTCACAGAGATTTCCCCTGTATCCAACGTTATTCAGATAAATTATACAGAGCCATAGGAGTGCGCGGAACTTTTGGGATTTGTTATAATGCCAATATATATGACATTCTCCTCAAGACTCTGCCAAAGAATATGGAAGAAGCACGGGTATTTCTAAAAAAATATACTGCTTTTGATTATTACTTAGCAATTTTCTTCCAAAAAGATTACCTGTGCTTTATCGGAGAAGATCCAGTACTCTTATCAAAAAAAAGCTACAGTGATATAACCAAAAAAATACGAGATACACGAACTATGAATATTGATTCTTTTTATTTCTGGAAACTTATGAGTAAAATAACAGGGATAGAATTCATTGGTAAAATAATACGCTGAATCAAAAGAATATACATATGATACCTAAAATAATTCATCAGGTCTGGCTCTGAGGAAAAGAAATGCCAAAAGTGTTTCAAAAATTTAGAAATACATTCAAAAAATACAATAGCGATATAGAGATAATAACCTGGACAGAAGAAAAAGCTCGCTCCGAACTGACATTATTTGAGGCAGATGTATTTGAAAAACTAAAAAATTTTTCAGAAAAATCAGATTATTTACGCTACATGATTATTTATGAACATGGATGAATATACACAGATGTTGATGTAGAGTGTTTAAGAGAATTTGACTCCTATATATTAGATCACGATTTTTTTATCGGATATGAAGATAAAAGAAATGGTTATTTAGGTACAGCAATTTTTTGAGCTCAAAAATGAAATATTATCCTTCACAATATAATTCGAGGATTTCGATCAAGGATTCAGGAAAAGGAAAATGCTCATTCTGGCGAGAAGATTGGACCAACCTATATATCTTCTTTTATTGATGAAATAAAAAAAACAGAACGAAGTATTATTTTTTCAGAAAATGTTTTTTTCCCGATCATATACGACAACCATACATGATTCATATTTAGTTTTCATCGGAAAAGAGCAATACAATGATGATCATATACGATACATCACTGGTATGGATCTTGGATTCCAGGAACATACAAAATAAAACACTATATCAAAAGTTATATAAAAAAAACTATATGGTTCTTTCAGAAAAACATACGCAAAATTCCATTCGGAAAAAAATAATCACAGGATTTGAGTATTTCGATGCCATATACTGCATAAATTTAGCTACCAGAAAAGATCGCTGGAGGAAATCGTGCAAAGAATTTAGAAAACTAGGGATATTCGATATAGTACAAAAATTCACTGCTATCAAAAAAGAAAATGGAGCCCTTGGTTGTCTCCTGTCTCACAGAAAAATTATTCAAGAAGCACAAGAGAAGTGATATGAGAAAATATTGGTCTTTGAAGATGATATCAAAGTAATTGGATCTCAAGATGAAATAAAAGATTTTATTCAAAAAATATCTTCAAAATCGTGGGGAATAGCATATTTTGGAGCACAGTTTTTTGCTATAGACGTTCCTGTACTGCATACCAAAGATGGAAATATGTATAATATAAATGGAGGACGGGGAACCCATGCTATCTGTTACCATCAAAATGTATATGAAGAAATTCTCAAAATGACAGAAAATAGTTGAGATTTTCTAGAAAAATACCTAGCAATTGACCGATATTTTTGAAAGAAATTACAGAGAAAATATACCACTTATCATTATAAAAAACCTCTCATTATAACCTATGATAGCACAAGCGATATCAAAAAAAATTGCAATAACGAAATATGTATGAAAAAAATTGAAAAGGTTATGGTAGATAATTTCTTTTTCTGGAAATACCTAGGAGACACAAAAATACTTCGAATAATAATAACATTACTCCGCCCTTTTATACAAAAAATTGTTCAATTATATTATAAAATTCACAAATGGGACATAGTGTAAAAATGAAGCTATTTGAAGAATTTGATTATATATTCTGCATCAATCTGGATGAAAGAAAAGATCGCTGGAATGATGTCCAAGAGGAATTCAAAAAAATCTGAATTCTCGATAGAATTACACGATTCCCCGCTATCAAAAAAACATGAAAGTGACTTATAAAAAAATTTATATCCTATGGACAGATATGATGCCTGCTTTCTCATAGAGAAATAATACGGCAGGCAAAGAAGAGTGGAGCAAGGAATGTCCTCGTCTTTGAGGATGATATTGAGTTTATAGAGGGCCGGAAAATACCTGAAAATTTACCAAAAAATCCTTGGGACATACTCTATTTGGGATTTTCAATTAGAAATGGGGATTTCCCCTATTTTTGAGAAGAAAATGATTTCTACAGCACAGCGGTTTGACTAAGAGCAACTCATGCGATTGCCTATAATGCAAGTAGTTTTGATTATCTTCTCCACCATCTCCCCAGCACAACAGAAGAAGCAGAAAACTTCTTAGTACGCTGGAAAGGTATTGATAGATATTACGCTCGACATATGCACGATAAAAAACGATCTATTTGTCTCAAAAAAATGATGTTTCAACAAAAACCAGATTGGAGTGACATAGAAAAAAAATATGTGAACTATCAAGAATTTATGTACGATGGATTCCCCGATTCTCAAAGGAATAGAGTTTTAAGAATACTCATAAAACCAATCTGGTATTTGAGAGATACTTTGCGGCTTGTTTTGTGGAAAATACGAAGAAAAATTACTGTAAATAGTATTCAGTAGAATCCTGCAACAATTTCTCCTTTTTAAGACGAAATACATGACGAAGTGGATGATATCTTCCGGCATCTAAGACAAACTCATAATAGGGAGAATTGACAAAATCTTGATACCAAATCTGCCTATCCCAAACAGTATGCCCATTCAAGAAAAGACCAAAAACAACATAAATCTCCTTCCCGTCAAATTCTGGAAGAAGCTTTGGATCATGAGCATGAGTCAAGATATAATGAGAATAATACAAAAATCTCTCTTTATTTTGAGAATCTTTTTGAAAAGATCAGACATCCATATGCACGCGAGGAGAATTGTAGGTTGTATAATATCCCAAATAAGAAGGGAGAAGCGAGGCTCATCCAAGAGTAATAATAACACTATTTTCACGAGGTACTTCTTTTTCAAAATTTTGAACTATCTCATCTTTTCCAGAGATATAAAACTTTTTTGATTGAATTAGATAAATCGACGTAATGACAGTAAATGTCATAAAGAGTAAAACAAAAATCCTATAGCGTAAGATATGGGAAAATCCTACTAAAAACCAAAGACAGAAAAAAATAAAAGCAACGCTCGTAAAACGGGATGAAAAATTTAATCTATAATAGATCATATATGAGAAAATAATTCCCAGCGTAAGAAAAATACCATAATCAGTTGTACGGAGAAAAGTTCGGGGTTTATATTTTTTAAAAGAATAAAATATAGTTATCCACAAAAAGGGATGAAAAATTATAAACATCAAAAGTTGATTACGCCATCAGGTCGGAGCATCAATAATTGATATCCCTAGGGCATTCCCTTCTGCCTGAACAACATTTTGTGTCGATATCTGAGCAAAATCGTTTAAAGTAGCAAATTCAAGTCCAAAAATGCGATATAATAATGGTAAATAGAGGATAACACCTCCAAGTCCTGTGAGAAATAATATTTTCCGAAAAGAAATATGACGAAAATTATAAAAGAATACAACGAAAAAAATAATACCCGTTGCCAGAGTTATACCTCGGTGAGAATAGAAAATATAGGCCAAAAATATAGAGCCTAAAATCACCATGTTTTTACCGGAAATTTTCCCAGAAGAAAGGAGGCTATACAAAAAAAGGAAAGCAAGTAAAAATACCTGAGCTATATACTGCTTAAAAAGGAAAATGTAGAAAAAATTAATTGAAAAAACGAAAAAATATACCAGGAATAAAGTGAAAAAAATATTTTTTAGAGCAAGAGTATTCCGAAGGAAAAGGTAGAGAAAAATGTATTGCAATAAAAATAAGAAGATCAAAAATATTTTAACTCATAAAATAGGATCTACGGAGATAATGCGCAGAAAAACATTTGCAGAAAAAAAATACCCTGGCTCATACCAATAATCAATGGCATCAAATAGATATGAGTGTGATAAAAATCAGAGTAGAATATCAAAATATTGGCCCCCGTCCCATCCAATTGGAAAATATGTTGTATGAAAGATATATGGATACAAAAAAACGATTGGCACAAGAACCATCAGAATAGAACTGTAAATTTTTTTATTCATCTTTTTCATTATACTAAATACCGATACTACTCCAAGCCTTCTTTACTTATGGACAGCATAAAAAGTTTTTTTGATAAAATATACTGCATCAATTTAGATGTCAGAAAAGATAGATTAGCCAGCTTCCAAAAAGAAATGAGAAAGATATGATTACATGAGAATGATTGGGAAAGATTTTCGGCAATTAGTGACACAAACTGACATCGGTGATGTTTTCTTTCTCATAAGAAAATAGTGGAAATATCTCAAAAAAGGGGTTACAAAAAAATTCTCGTATTTGAAGATGATATAAAAATAATAAATCACAGCTACCTCTTAAAATCACTGCAAGAATTACAAAAAACTGACTGGGATATTTTTTATCCAGGTGGGACTTTTACCTCAGTTTTCCCTGTCGCAGAGAGAGCATGAAAATACCTAACAAGAGCCCATCATCTTGCATGATGATTTTCCATTGGCTATCATCAAAATATATATAGTTCTATTCTGACATCAGATGTGGAAGAAATATTAACGCAATACAACTCTTTTGATTTCTGGCTCGCTGAAAATATACAAAAAGGGGGGGGATGTCTCAGGACAGAAAAAATGTGTATAAGCACACACTATTTTTCTTCAAACATTTTTTTTGGGAAAAGGACTTGGAAAAGTGCCATTCCAAAAACATATGAGCTCCGCTGGCTCCTCAATAACCATCATACAGTTTTCAGAAACATATATTTTTTATTTAAAAAGATAGAGAAATTCTTTGTATGAAAAAAAATATAATATTTCATGATGATTTCCGTGCACAAGGCGGTGGAGAACGCCTAATGTGTTATATAGCCAATATACTGAATTGTCCTATTATAACAAGCTACAGGGGCAAATATAGAAACATAAATAATGTAGATATACAGTGCCTAAAACAAGGTGGATCATGGGTCATAGCAACTCAATTAAGACGATTGGTACAATATTTTTTATTTATGTTTTTCGTGAAAAGAGATAGAGAGAAAATAGCAATTTTCTCATGAAATCAATGTCTTATAAGCGCTTGGAAATATTGAAAAAACACAAAGAAAATACTCTATTGCCATTCCCCACCTCGAGACATTTTTGATTTGAGGGAGTATAAAAAAAATGAATTTTTAGAAAGGAAAAAATGAATTTTTCGTTATATTTTTTCTTTCCTTTGGGAAATCCACTCTTTCACAATAAGAATGATATATGTGCACTCATTGAAAGATATCGATCATATACTTACAAATTCCAAATGTGTTCAGAGAAGAATTCAAATTTTTCTTAAGAGAAAAAGCCAAATCCTATATCCCCCGGTAGATAGAAAAATTTTTAGACCCTCTCCGAGAAAAAAAATACAAGACTATTATCTGTATTTTTGAAGAATTTCTCGAGAAAAGAGAGTTGATATAATTTTAGAAGCATTTTTAAAAGAAAAACAGAAAAAACTCATCATCACATATAGAAAAAGTGATAGTTTTTTTTCAGAAGCCTATCAAAAAACCCGGAGCTGCTCAAATATATTGTGGATTGAGAACCCTGAAGACAAAAAACTCGTCAATCTTATATCACGCGCTATAGCAACAATCTACATACCCGTTCAAGAAGATTTTTGAATGGTGACTATAGAGTCTATGAGCGTCTGAACACCAGTCATATGAGTCAATGAAGGTGGATTGAAAGAAACTATTAAAGATGGATTCAATGGTATTCTTATTAAAAGCGAACCTTCGTATAAGGATCTTATTAAATGACTTGAGAAAATAACTCAAAAAAATAGTATAAATTTCCGAGATAATTGCTTCAAAACAGCACAACTTTTCTCTCTTAAAAACTTCGAAAAAAAGTTACTAAAAATTTTAAAACTGTAAGACCCTAAATTTATCAAATTCTTGAAAATCGGAAGCAGCTCTCATCAAATTTTCTTTTTGAAGAAAATAGTCTGAAGAAGGAAATTTTCTGATAATATGAGGAATATTCTCTATCATTTCTTGTGCTGATGTGTACATATAGCCTATATTTCCATATGTACGAAAAAAATAAGAAAACATAGGATTTTCTAGACAAATAAGAGGTTTTCCAAAAACAATACTCTCTATAAGGATTCCACTACACCTAAAACGATACCTATCAAAAGGCGAAAGAAAAACAACATAGTCACTCATGAGAAATTTTTGATCGTATGCTTTTTTTGATGTAATTTGCCCAAATTTATAATCAAAAATATGAGCACCTAATGAAAGAATTTTTCTCTGGATATTTTCTCGATCAAAAATATCTATTCCTTTAAATGAAGAATTCTGCCCGAAAAATCAAAATACTGGATGATCAGATTTTTGAATTGAAGAGAGAGCGGGAATTTTCAAAAAATAAGGGTGATTGATAGAAAAAAATCGTTTTTTAAAAAACAACGGTAAGAGTCGATCTGAAAGAACTCATCGCAATACCCATTCTCACAAAAAGAGAATTTTTTCTCAACGAAAAAATAGGAAAAAAAAATAGGAAAAAAAATAGTTGAGCCCGGCCCACCACCTATTTCACAATTCCCGCCAGTATTTATGCATAAACACAATATCCAGCTTTA
>CAYPRD010000009.1:0-31203 GCA_964413195.1 uncultured Candidatus Peribacteria bacterium | reverse complement strand
CGTCAGCAGAGTGTGGCGTATTCGTGGGTGGAGTAGGGGCGGTTGAGGAGGCAGTTTTTTTGATGTTTGAGCGCAACACTTCCAAAACATTGTGTGCAAGACTGGCAGTAAAATAGATAATATCCCTCAATACTTCACCAGGCATATCCATTAAAGGCAACATGACTAGCAGGAAAAGGACTGAGACACTCCAATGCCCATTCTCCTGTGGTATAATTGCAGTCATAAGAATTTTTTGCTCATCGCCCAGTTGATACGTATCGGAGTTTTTCTCCTTCAGCATAATTGAAACATTGGTAGCAATTGGAGCAGGAGTTCAGATAATCGCCAATACAATCTTCGTTTTTTATCCCATGCGTGTATCTTCGCATCGTTTTCGGGAGTATTTCTTGCCATCTTTTTTGGAGAAGAGGCAGGTGTTGGGAGAGTGATATTTTTGTTTTTTCTTGATCGTATTCTTCCCAAGAATACTGGATATTATTGATACAATATTTTTTACCTCGAAGGTTGAAACAGAAGAGACAATCACTACAACTCTTGCAGTCGTAGCAAAAATAACAATTTTGACAGTCATCCAAATCTTGAGAAAAATAACAGCGATAACTATTATGTGTATCAATAATTTGATAACAGTATTCGGAATTATACGATTGGTAAAAATCAAGACAATTTTTCGATCCATTTCCCTGATATCCATAGAGAAGTTCTTCACCCGAGATGGTGGAGACAGTGAGATAACAATTTTTTAAATCCGCAGAATGGAGAGTATAGTCACTATTTTCTAGATTTCTTCCAAGAGTTGCGGGGAGCGGTGTAGTGCGTATGAGAGTGTCAAATTGTGTAGAAAATGTTTCTCAGAAATTAAATTCTTTTGCAGAATCCTCGGGAGACCAATCATCTCCCCACCAGACTTTTTGATCGTAGACAAGCAATTCTTTTTCCGAAGAGTAAAGAGAAACAATTTCTTTCTGTGTTTTACTGCATTTTCTTAAGTAGAGTTTTTGTTCATTTCTCCATGAAAGCCTCCTCCTCTGCCGCTCTTCTGGGCACAATGTTGGGGTTGGAATACTGTATTTCTTCCCTCAAAAAATTGGTGAAATTTTATCATAAAACGCGAGATCATAGTCGGTCACAAAAAACTCTTGTCCGCTCAACAGACATTTCTTTTTTTCAACGATTTTTTCTCCTGGGGGAATGATCACAGAGGTATTATTGTGAGGAAAGACGCAAAAGCAATAAAAATCCCTCCAAATAGGAGGGATGGAATTTTGTTGGAGAACTATTTTACAAACTTTACCACATCAGCAAAAATGCTGGGATTTTGGATAGCAAGATTGGAGAGAACTTTTCGATTTAGTTTAACGTGTTTTTGGTATAAATTGTGTATCAAACTTGAATAGGTGAGACCAAGAGGACGAACCGCAGCATTGAGACGTATAGTCCAAAGTTTTCTAAAGTCACGCTTTTTTCTTCTTCGATCTTTGTAGGCGTTGAGTCCAGCCTTCATCATTGCTATTTTTGCATGCTTAAAGGCTCGAGAACGAACTCCTCGATACCCTTTTGCAAGAGCAAGTACTTTCTTGTGACGCTTTTTCGTCATTATTCCGCGTTTTACACGTACCATACAATTTTTTAGGAAACAAGTGAAAAGGAGTATAACAATTTTTCTAGATTGTCTAGTTTATTTTTTGGAAGCTGTTTTTTTTGTGGTTTTTTTTGTAGCCTTGGTTGTCTTCTTTTGTCATTCTTTTACAACTGAAGGACTACTCTTTTCTGTTGCTGTCGTATTCTTTTTTGACGGTGTTCTGAGTCCTGATACTTTATGCCCCCATTTCATTTTTCTCTCGTTAGCAACATGTGTTGCTGCTCCATACTTACCACGCCCTTTTGCTTGAGAGGATTTGTTTTGGAGAAGGTGACGTTTTCCGATTTTTGCTGTGCGGAATTTACCAGAACCAGTGATTTTTACGCGCTTTTTGGTTCCTGAGTGTGTTTTTGCTTTCATAAAGCAGAAGGGTTAAGAGGATGAAGTTGAATATTGAAACGGCGACCCATAAATTTTATCGCTCCATCTATTCGATAAAATGAGGCAATGCTATCAACAAAAGATTGAAGTTTTGCTCGAGCCATGTCCTGAAATCTCATTTCACGACCACGGAGAGGCAGCTCGATTCTAAGAATGTGGCCATCTTTTGCAAACTTTTCTGCTTGGTTACGACGTATTTCCATATCGTGTTCACCGATGGCATAACTCAGTCGCAATGTTTTGAGTTCAGTTTTTTTCGTGCCAGACTGATTCTTTTTTTTATTCTTTTTATCAATAAAAATTTGTTTTTTCCAGTCTATAATCTTGCCGATAACGAATCCGTCACGTACTGCCATTTCTACCAAGTCTAGGTCGCGTTCCCGGGCCATAGCAAGAGCTTCATGGATGGGGAATATTCCAAGCTGTTCTCCTTCTTCGGATATGACTTGTATCTTGGACGCGGTTATTTGCTCGTTGATTCGCTTCTTTGGAGGCAGCATGTCTAGTTTTTTGAAGTTTGAACTTTGGCCATCATGCCAGAAAATCGAGACTTTTTTCTTGCGGCATTATTTTTGTGAATAATGTTTTTTTTCGCAAGAGTATCAATAATTTTTTGTAATTTTGGGAATGCTTTTATAGCTTCCTCGAGGTCTCCAGACTGGATAAGTCTTTCAAAATTCACTCGTGATTCACGAAAAAGGTCACGAAAATGATCATTTCGCAAACGGTGAGTTTTGTTTTGTCTAAGCTGTTTTTTTGCCGAACGAAGGATGGGCATATGAGAGAATAAAAATATAACAACAAAAAGTCAGGAGACACACTGTCTTTTCTTGTTCCATATCTTATAGAAAGACTTTTTTTGTCAATATCAAACTTCTATATTCGACATTATTCTTGGTATACTGCCTCAATCATGAAATGGTTTGACTCACTTTTTTCAAAGAAAAGCAACACTATGCGCGTGGGTGATGCATTTGATGTATCTGCCAATCAATCATCAGAGAGTTACCGAGATATTGATGGGAAAAGGTCAACGATTTTTCTTGGGAAAAATATTCTCCGTACTGATAAAAAAATTCGCTCCTTCGGGGTTTCAGTCTATGCAAAGATTTTCTCAGAATGGACTCTGTGACGGACATTTGTAGTCTTTGTTATCTTTCTGTGTGCATTTTTTGTGTATATTGGTGGTTTTATTCTCCGAACTGAGAAAAATGTCCTTTTTCTTCTCGATGCTCCACAAACACTTTTGACAGAAAGGTGACAAAATATCATCACATCAATGAAGGCAGACTATCAAGTGATAGGATTTATTGTGGGAAATCCATTTTTTCCTCTTGAACCATTTTCGAGTTATGGACAGATGATTAATGCTTCCTATCGTATCATGCAAAAGCAGATTTTGAATGATTTACAGGATCATTTTCGCCTCTGGAGATATGATGCTTCTGAGGTGAGTATATTCCCTCTTCTGGATCGTGGTTTTGATTTTTTGTCCGCTATAAAAAAAGATGTTGATATTATTCACGATCGGGGGATTCGGATTCTTCCGGAAGTGTTTTGAGAGGAAAAAGTGTCTCATATGCTTTCTGCTTTATTGAGCCATCGTGAAGTCTGGCTTCGTCTCTTTGGGTCTCACGGAAAAACTCGCATTCTTCTCTTAAATCAAAATAGTGATGAACTTCGTGCGTGAGGAGGATTTCCGGGGACGGCGTTTATTATTGAGTTTGATGCGGGAAAACTCACACGTTTTCAATTTTATGATATCTATGCCCTTGATTGGAATCTACGAGGGTACCGTCCTTCTCCAGAAGGTATCAATCGCCTTCGTTCTCTTGAGTATCCTGGTCGACCAATTGAATTCGAAATACGAGATGCCAATTACTATCCTCGATTTTCTGATAGTGCAAAAAAATTGAATGAATTGGCTCAAGAAGCTTGAATATGATCCCTGGATCTTGTTGTTGGAATTAACCAAAAGATTGTTGAAGATATCACGCGGCTCGTTGAGCCCCTTTCTTTCCCTGGTGTTGAAATTCCTGTTGATCATAAGAATGTGATCCTGGTCTTGTCAATGCTGGTAGAGTGAAAAAAATCTCTCGACGGCAAACCGAAATCAACAGTATATTCGCTTTTTCAGACTTTGTTGGAGGCTCTGGAGTCCCGCCATCTTGAGCTGGCAGCCATTTCTCAATTTTTTCTCCATGTGTATCGAGGAGAATTTATTGTTGCCTCACCGGATGCAACGATACAAAATGCTCTTGATGATTTGGGTATTTTTGATCGTTGGCAGAAAGAACATCGATGATGGGTGTATCCTATTTTTACCTCTATTTCTAAAAATAAATCTGACAGATTTATGGAGCGTACTTTTGATATCAACCATCGTAATGCCTGTGAGCGGTCTTTGACTCTAGAACAGAAGCATTGGTTTGATCCTCTCGAAGCTGCACGTATACAAACTATAGCTCATACACTTGGACTACAGGAGAAACTCAAGACATTGCTCTTCGTTCAGGGATGAGGAGATAACGTTCAATATATACGATTTATTCTTCCTCCAAAAACACGTCTTCTTTCGGGTGCTCCTTTTTCAGTTTCCGAAGAGACACCATTATACACAAGTATCCAAGTATACGAAACTACTCGGCCGGGCACGACCTCTCGTCTTTCTTTTGAATATGAATTATCAAAAGATTTTTGTACCCCAGAAACACGATTCTTTAAACAACCGGGTTTGAGAAATACTCGGGTTATCATCCGCCGTGCTGGTGAAAAAATATATCAAATATTTTTTGATTAATTATGTTTTCTTTTCGCTTTTTTCATGTGCCTCCGATTCTGACTCGATCCTATTGCGATCGTGTGTCTTGTGCTCTGGAAGTGATGTTGGGGAAAAAATATACCGGAGAAATACACATCATAGGTGTTGATGAAGACATGATGTCTCGTTTAAATCATTGATATAGGCACAAAACATGACCAACCGATATACTGACCTTTTCGTATCTCAAAAATCCTCTCGATGGTGGAGTGGTATGAGAAATATATATTTGTCCGAATAAAATTCGTCTCTATGCCAAAGAACGAGGAGTGTCGTTCAGAGAACAATTTGAATACATTATTATTCATGGGCTTCTCCATCTCCTTTGATATGATCATGAAACGATTGCAGAAGGAAAGATTATGGAAGCCCTCGAAAAAAAAATTATCGCTACTCTCCGATCTCAATAACCTTATCGTGAGATGTATGTCATTGTATAATCGTAATGCGTGATGATGGTGTATGAAAATATTCTGATAATGCTTTCAGAAGAGCCTTATTTGCTTTTCCATTAATTGGAAGTGCGCGCAATTTAACGATGAGTTTTTTCTCACCAAATAAATCTTCCACCCACTCGATAGATTCTTGTCGACTTCCTGGTCTTACTCGTACCACTATTTTCATAGTTGTAATTTGGACCAATAGGTATCAAATATTTCTTGCATCATTGTGGCCATATTGGGATGCTGAATTTTCATAGCAATGATATCGGGTTTATTATCAAAGAGATACAGAGTATTTCCAGATATGACGAGTGTCGATGAGAAATTTTTCTTCGCGTGAATAAGTCGTGTGGCGCGTGGAAAGTCAGCATCGTGTTTCTGAAAATCTCTCGAAGTCGCATTATCCACCATAATAAGACGGGGTCTTGTTCCTCTTTGTACTCGTTTTTTTGTCCAATTTTCATCATCTTTTTTATCAATAATTTGATCGAATGACTCAAAATTGGACCAGGCACAAAATTCTTTTCCAGAATTGAGAAGAATTTCTCGGTACATTTCACAAAATCCAACTGCATCACGATATACTTCTATTGCGACTGTTTGATCTCGTTTTTGTGTACGAATATTTTTGACGATCTCTTCAGCAATTTTGAGCTTTGCTTGGTGTTGAATAACGAGTTTTTCGGGGGTATCTATATAAAAATATTGCATTCCGTGCTTTCGGAAATATCCAATGAGATTCTTTTTTTCAAGTCCCCGAAGAATTTCATAAATAGAAGCCCGCTTGATTCATGTTTGTCGCGAAATACTGGCGGCAGATAGATATTCTACTGATGAGAGGAGTGCATAAATTTTTGCTTCTTTTTCTGAAAGTCCAAGTTTCCTGAGAGATTCGATCATAGTGTTGAAAAAAATAAACAATAGTATTATAGGCTTAGAGAAGAGAAAATGCAAATAAGAATATTTTGTTATGTTGGAGTTATTTGACAAATATTGTATACATTCTTGCGTGAAATACCATGCTCCAACATTTGAAGATGCTATAGCAATGAATACTGCTCGTGTTTTGCCGGAGGGATTGAATCACGTTGAGCAGGATTTTTGGTGTTGGAACTCTCGAAAAACTGAATGAACCCACGCAATCCCTCCTGGATATAATATTGTTACCACTCGTGAGCTTTTTGCACTGCGTGCAAAAATTCTCCTTGATGAATTACCAGACAAAGCAAAAGTAAATTTTCGTCCAAAAAAATCGCAGACACTTGCAGAAATTATTCAAAAAAATAGAAAAAAATTACTCCCGCATGTAGCAAGTCCATTATTGAAAAGAAGATTTATGACCCGTACCGCTTGGTATCGAGCAAGGAGTGGTGTTTTTCAATTGTTAGATGTTTCCGAAGTTCGTTTTCGAAATCATGGATTGGAATATTCATCCGTTTCAGATGGCGGTGCTCGTGTTGTGATTCCGTTTATAGAAGAGCCATATTCAGAAATGTCCTGGGAAGATTATTTAATGGATCGTGGAGGCGATATGTCGCTTGCTTGTTGGTATGAACATCGTGTTGTACAGGCTCTTGAACCCGATGATACCGCACGTCAAAAATATCTCACAGGCATAGCCATCTTGAAAGAAATTTTTAATGGAGAACCCCTGGGCGCACTGTGGATCCCACGAGAGATGATGCCTGAACATGTTCGTTGGTTTAATAGTGGTCATGATTCCGTGCAGGGGTATCCCGCAAATGTAACTACTATGCAGCATAATGTACTTTTAGTGAAATCCTAAAAACTCCTCACCAGCATCTATTTCTTTCCCCATTTTACGCCAGCATACACAAATGGTGTTGCAAAAATACTCATACAACAACGGAAAACCCAGTACGGGAGTATCACACCCCACATGAAGGCGTGATTACCAGCCCAAAATGATTCCGTGCCAGGTGTATACATTGCTAGATATACGAACAGTGCCCCATCAATTCCCTGGGCAATGAAATTACTGAGATTGGTTGAGAGCCAGAGGGATTTGTCTCTCAGTCTCTCTCGTAGACGGCAAAAGATAATAACATCGAGAATATCGGATACTGCGAAAGCCGTGATGCTCGCCAGGGAGAAACGAAGTGTTTGGCCAAAAATTGTATCGAAGGCCCCTTCACTATTAACAAAAATCATGCTTGGGGGGAGCGTAGTTGCCAGCCATGAGAAAAATGCGAGAGCGACAATAGAGATCAGAGAGATGCGATATACCGCGCGAGCTGTTTTGTACCCCCAAACCTGTGCTAAGATATCGTTGATACAATAGATAAATGGGATAAAAAATATTGCCATCGAAACCTTGAGTTGTGGAATATGGAGAGGGCCAAAATGGAGTGCTATATTCCCAACGGGAGTTGTTTTGATGCCAAGAGTTTCTGTCATAATGACACAGAAAATATAGAGCGCCACCAGGATAATAAGTTTTGTCTCTTGTGGTGTTGCTTCGGGAGATTTTTTAAAAATGGAGAACATAAAAGTATTGTATATTAAACAATATGAATGCAAAAAATAAAAAATTGCTACAATTTCCCCATGTCTCGTTTTTCTGATTATCTTGAAAAAACTTTTACTTTTTCTGCGAGTGAAGTAACAGCGATTATTGATGCCATGAAAAAACCTCTCGGGAAAAGTATCCGGGTAAATACACACAAAATCACTCTCAAAGATTTCACTCTGCATGCTTGTGAGCAGTGATGGCACCTCACCCCGACAGATATCCCAGAAGTATTTCTCATTGACCGTGATGATACCACTATTGCCCTCGGGAATACTATCGAACACCGAGCGTGATGGTTTTATATTCAGGAGTTGGCCGCTGCACATCCTCCTCATCTACTTCGGCAATACGTCCAGGGTGTTCCAGAAAAAATACTTGATATGTGTGCTGCTCCGGGGGGGAAGACAACACAACTTGCAGATTATTTTCCACAGAGCTTGGTGGTGGCAAACGAAATGAATCGTACCCGTATGCCCCAGCTTTTCGAAAATCTTGACCGGATGGGATATGATAATGTAGTTGTTGTTTCTTGTGATGGTCGTTTCTTTCAAAATTTTCCAGAGTTTTTTGATGTGGTTCTTCTCGATGCTCCCTGTAGTGGAGAGGGGACAGCATTCCGAGATGCTTCTATTGTTGACACGTGGCATGAGAAAAATATCGATCGCATGGCAAAATTGCAGAGACAACTCCTGGAAACAGCAGATTCCATTACAAGGCCTTCTGGTACACTCACGTATTCGACCTGTACACTGAATAAAGCTGAGAATGAAGAAGTGATTGATGCCGAGCTTTCCAAAAATACTCTTTGTGAAAAATTGCGAAAACGATTTTGGCCTCATATCGAGCATACAGGAGGTTTTTTTGCATCTGTATTTGTAAAAAATCATACAAAAAATACACCACGACAATACCCACAATTACCTCTGAGGGGGCAAAAACCCATTGTACGTCCTGTGACTAAGTGAGAACATGAGCTTGTAGAGAGATTTTTAGCAAAACATCTTGGTACCAAGCTCCAAGATGGGTATCTCTTTTTTTCTAAAAACACCGTGTATTTCTGTCGGAAAAATATTGCTACACTCTCAAAATATTTCTATTTTGTTCATGCTGGTATGAAGATTGGTACGATCCAGGGTAATATTTTTACGCCCTTTCATCATCTTTTCTGGTGCTTGGTAGGGACAACTCTTCCCACACTTACAATAACGACCGAAATGATATATAACAATGCTCCTGTAGATGCTAATGATGGACTTTATTGTCTGCGATATTGAGCAGGATTCCTGGGTATAGGAGAAATTGTGAACGGCAAATATAAACACATATAAAAAAGACCTTTTCTTGACTCCCTCAATCAAACAAAAATCGATGATGATTGGTCAGGAAAAGGTCTCGATAGATGCAATCCATACCTGCATCCCATGTTGTGCCATCCCCTGTGGTGAGTTTTGTGAGATTTCACCAGCTCAGTACGTTTTTTGGTGTTAGGATTGGTTTTTTCCTTTCACCTCGTACAAGAAAGTGTATCTATTGTAGGACGTATGGTGTCACTTAGGACAGCTCAACAACAATATTAAAACATATATTTAATTACCTGTCAAATATTTTATGTTTTCCTTTTCTCTCTTGATAAAAATACCCTCTCTATACAATGCTCCTATGCTCTGAATACACTGAATGCTTTGGCTTCAAAAACGTAATCGTGAATTTAATGGTTGGTTCCAAGAGTCACCGGTAGACTACTATATTAATGGTGCCTGTGATGAATTAGAGGAGATACGCAAAAGTTTCGCGCACAAAGATTATGATGAGCTGGAACTAGAAGTATGAGATCTTTTATGGGATGCTCTTTCACTCATTAATAAACTGGATCATGAATGAATGATTGATGGAGAAAAAGTATGTGTACGGGCGGTAGCAAAATTTGCTGAAAGGATGCCATACAATGTGGAGTGATACTTTGAAGGAGATAGCACCGTTCGTGAAAATCTCTGGCAGTCGGTCAAAAAACGTCAAAAAACTCAAGGGATTGATGAAAACCACCCATCAGTAAAAAAAGTATGGGAGGAGCTAGGATGAATATCCTAAATTTGAGGATCAAAAATACTGGGAGGGAATTTTTCACCAGCAAGCATTTTCCCTATTTTCCAACCACCAAAGATCGAAGTGACGATTCCGGCGCCATTACACCCTACATTATACCAGAGATGAGGGTTGTCTTTGTCTGGCCCGATAATCTTCATCATTGTTTCTGTATATCACATGATACCGTGCCATTCGTTTTGTTTTTCTACCTTTGGAGAAAGATGATATGTCCTCATAAATTCTTCGAGTTCAGCAAAATAGGTGCTTCCGACAATATCTTCTTCTCGATAGGTCCGAGTATCCATATATACTCGCGATGGTCCTCATAAACAGTAGAGACTCTTGTTTTTTGGCAGGAGAGAATAATTATTCCTGTTGGTGGCATAATAATAACAATCACCAAAATCATCCGGAGGAAGATCGGAGAAATAGGTGATCGCTGATGCGGACTGGTGAGTAATTTTATAGGACTGCATGTACCCGATAAGACCTTTTATGTTTTTTCTGAGTCTGTAGTCTGTGTAGTTGCTCTCATATTCTGTGAGATCGATTATTTGGAGCTGTTTATATCCATTAGTCGCGAGAACAACCTGATTGACTGACAGTGTTTTTTGGCAGGTCATAATTGATACCTTTTTTTTCTCAATTCGTATCTCATCCACGGGTGATTCTTCGTGTATGGTAAGACGTTTCGGATATTTCTTGTGCAAAAAATCTATTATCTTTTCGCAAAGAAGTGCGGAATTTATAGTGCCCTTTTTAGATGCTACGGCGGCATGAAAAAATCCCGGCTTGGTAAGAAGAATTTTTGCGAGTGTATCGTGATCGATAAATGTTATGTGGTGAAGATATTTTGTTGGTATATTGCTCCGGAAAGGGGCATTATTCGTCACAAATATATGTCCAGAAGGGATATTTCCATCATGACGAATGAGCTCATCTTCTAGATAGGTAAAAAATTGTGTTTCATCCCGGAGTCCATCATATCCAACAGATACTTCTAATAATTCCTGCTCTCCGAGATCGTCGAGTATTTCGTGTAAAACACTCCATCATTTTTGCAAATCTTTTATGGCTCTCTTTGTTTTTGTGAGCCCGTATTCTTCTACGAGAGAATTGAACGATCGCTCAAAATCGAGCACGACCTGTCATGCATTGTGTCCTGTTGCGCCATGGGCAATCCTCTTTCATTCAATTAAAACGAGATGGAGAGAAGTATAATGAAGAAGGTAATACGCACTGATAACTCCCGATATTCCTCCACCAATAATGCCGACATCATATCAGGCATTTTTTGTGGGACAGGGATATGATGGTCTTTCTGGTATTTCTGCCAGCCAGGGTGAGTCATTCATACCTTTAGTATGCCATATCTCCCCTTATTTTGCAAAGCTATTTGAGAAACAATTTAATATCATTTGTTTGCCGTACTCCATTCAGATATATTTGTATATCTTCGCGATTCTTGGAGATATTCATTTTTGTTTTTAGTTGTTCAATGAAAACACGCGGAACTTCTTGGGTGTTTTGGATTCGTTTCTTTGTCTGCTCAAAATACTGTCCAGCAATAAATGCCAGAAGGACACAGACAACAGCGAAAAGTGTGTTTACTTTTTTCATTGCCGGGTATGGGCTACTACAACATTGGCTAATAAAAATGCTATTGTCATCGGTCATACTCAGCCGGGCACGGGGGTGATGTCGGCTATTTTTGCAATATTTTTTGTATCACAGTCTCCATGGATAACTCGACCAGTATCGTAGTCTTCTACAGTGATACCAACATCGATCACAAGGGAACCCGGGGATATCATATCTTCTGTGATGAGATTTTTCTTTCCGGTAGCGACGATGATAATATCGGCAGGGAGAGTATATTTTTTGAGGTCATTTGTCCTGCTATGACAGAGAGTGACTGTCGCACCTGCTTCCAAAAGAAGCATGGTGAGGGGTTTCCCTACGACCATACTTTTCCCGATAACGACAGCATGCGTGCCAGAAATCATCGCCCGATGTGTCCGTATGATGTGCATAATCCCCTGAGGTGTCCCCGGGATCATGCCATCGAGGTCACCAGCGTAGAGACGGGCGATATTCTCTCGCCCAAAACCGTCGACGTCTTTGCGGGGGTCTATATGATCGAATACATTTTGTGCATTGATATGTTTTGGGAGCGGAGCCTGGATGAGTATGGCTGATACGTTGGGGTCATCATTCCAGGCCATAACAGTCTTGATGAGGTCTTCCTCTGTGATGCTTCAGTTGATTTCTGCTACCTCGACTTTGATGCCTACCTCCTGGCATCGTTTTACTTTATTATTGACATACAGTACACTGGCCGGGTTGTTCCCTACTAATGCAATAACAAGCTTTGGGGTTTGTTTGAAATTTTTTATGGTTTCCTTGGTGGTCTCTATGACTGCTCGGGCAAGTGTCTGTATATTGAGTATCATCGTTTTTTATCGCAGTGATTGGACAAAAAATGGTATCATGGCAGTCAGGAGTATATCCAAAATTAATATGACAATCAAGGGTGAGAGGTCGATCATACCAACACGGGTTGGGAGTATTTTTCTCGCTAAATCATAGAGAGGTCGGGTGATACTATCCAGTGGACCGATGACAATGTGAAGACCAAAGAGGGTTAACCATCCCAGCAATACATCAATAATAATTGCCCAATAAAGTATGCGCAGAAAGAATGCAAAACCCGCTAAAATATAGAGACCGATAGCGATAGCCATGACTAGAGGTGTTTATCGATAAGGGCACAGAGATCGTCCTTTGTTTGTAGCCCAATCGCTTTTTCCACGAGTTGTCCATCTTTGAAAAGAAGAAGTGTAGGAATACTCATGACTCCATATCGCATCGCGATGTCCCCAGAGTTATCGACATTGAGTTTGCAGATGTTTGCTTTCCCTTCGTAGGTTTGACTGAGCTCTTCGATGATAGGAGCGATAGCTTGGCATGGGCCACACCAATCGGCATACATATCCACGAGCGTTAGACCAGTTCCAATGGTACTGTCAAAGTCAGAAGAAGTAAGTATATGAGCCATATAATATTTATTAAAAATAACGAGGAGGAGTATAGGTTTTTTTTTCTTCATTGCAAATTTTTAGCACGTGTAATGCTTTGGTGCTAGTCTTTTTTGTATTTTTATAGTTGACATTATTTTTTATATTTTATAATTCCTATGTTTAATTATTAAATAATTTTTATGTCAACTACTCCCGGAAGAGAGTTTGAAAGAACAGAAGCAGATCAATTTTGGTTAGATAATCCATCTGCGCTAAGAGAATATCATCGTATGTTATGCGTCACTTTAAGACGACCGACAGACACAATGATAAATTGGTTTAGAAAAGAACATTATACAGAATACAAGGACAGACTTCTTAAAGCCTTTCCTCAGACATTGAAAAGCGATGTTGAGGTTGTATTGAATATTCTGCCATTTGACGTTAAAGATGTAATGCTCACTGGCGGGTCAATTCATAAGGTTGACAATTTAATCCACGAATCAATTTTGACAGTTCAGTTAGACAATGAACAGCTTGTAATTCCTTATAGACTATATTTCAATGAACCAGACATTGAAAAGGAGAACAAGTTAACCGACATTCAAAAAACTATACTGAACTGTATCTACCTGCGACATCATGACGGCTTTCTCAGACAAAGACGCTTAGAAAAACTCCTTGACAAAAATGAAAATTGGGTAGTTCCTTTTAAGTTCCAACTTTTGGGCGAGTATGTTTTTGAAATTGTGCGTGTGTTGGACAAGCATATTATCGCCAACACAATCGACAACTACGGACGTTTTGTAGAAGAAAACCCCAAATACTGGCAACAGACAGAAAGTAGAATGATAAGCTATTGGAACGTGTATTACAGACGACAATTTCCAAAGCTAAAGGACTATCTTGGGCGACAAATTGTTGACAGAATAAAAAAGCGAACGCATAACAGCACCTTGCCAAAAGCGGGGCAGACATTGGTAAAATGAACATTAGAACATTAAATAAACATTTGTGCTTGCATGACAGTTTCGTGCTCCGAAAGCCCCGCCTTCAGCAAGCTGCAAAACGTTAGTTGAGAGAAATGAGGAAGCTCCAGAGCATCTAGAAGTACAGGTTTTAAGCGTAGAGGAATTGAGAGAGATTGCTTCGAGGTGAACTGATAAAGTATCGAGGATATTGACGGGTGATAGGCTGGCTACCACCAAAAAATAGGCTGCATAATTATTTTGCTTTTCTCAAAAAATCTGTAGTCTCTCGTTATAGCTTGTGCCTATGAAAATTGTTTTTGTAACAGGAGGTATTATTTCTGGTTTATGAAAGGGAGTGACGGCCTCGTCGATTGGCCGTCTTTTCAAATCTTCGGGCTACACCGTGTGTATGATGAAGATTGATCCATACCTTCAAGTTGATGCAGGGACTATGTCGCCCTATGAGCATGGAGAGGTTTTTGTGACCAATGATGGAGCAGAGACCGATCTGGATGTCGGGAATTACGAACGTTTTGTTGATATTGCTCTCGATAAAGATGCGAATCCAACAACGGGAAAGATTTATCTCACTGTTATCGAAAAGGAGCGTCGATGAGATTACCTGGGGAAGACGGTACAAGTGATTCCTCATATCACGGATGAAATCAAACGACGCATCACGGAGCAGGCCGCTAAGGCAGATATATGTATTGTTGAAATAGGAGGACTTGTTGGAGATGCGGAAAGTCCGGTATTTATCGAGGCTATCCGTCAGCTTCGCAAAGGCATTTGAAAAGAAAATGTTTGTTATGTCCACGTTGTTCCACTTCTGTATATCGATGTTTCTGGAGAATTTAAGACAAAAGCTATTCAGCTCTCGACTCGTCAGCTGCGTGAGTCTGGTATACAGCCTGATGTACTCATTACGCGATGTTCTCGTCCTATGCCAGCTGATTTGAAACCAAAAATATCTCTTTTTACCGATGTTGATGAGGATAAAATAATAGAAGCCCCCGATGCTCGGACGATTTATGAAGTTCCTCTTCTCTTTGAAAAACAACTGTTAAAAGAAAAAATAGAAGATATTCTCCATTTACCACATCGTCCGGCTGATCTATCAGAATGGGAGAAGTTTGTCCATCAAATCCTCTATCCACAGAAAGAGGTTCATATCGTTATTGTCGGAAAATACGCTGAACTCGAAGATGCCTACATGAGTGTGCGCGAGGCTCTGGTTCATGCGGGCGCGAAACACAATGTATCGGTAAAACGCCATTGGATCAATGCAGAAGATATAGAAAAAGACCCACAATTACTTGAGCGTCTCCGTGCCGAAGGACAGATGGATGGTATCATTGTGCCTGGTGGATTCGGTTCTCGCGGTATTGAGGGGAAAATCCAGGCAATTACCTATGTTCGCAACAATAATATTCCATTTTTGGGGATATGTCTTGGTTTACAGCTTGCCGTCATTGAGTTTGCCCGCAATGTTTGTGGTATTTCTGATGCTACTTCTACAGAATTTGAAAAACCATGAACACCGTTTATTGACTACCTTCCTGATCAGTACGAGTCTATGGATAAAGGAGGGACACTGCGACTCGGATCACAAGATGCCCAGGTACAAGAAGGTTCATTGATTCATAAATTGTATGGATCAACACGCATCTCTGACCGTCATCGTCACCGATACGAAGTATGTCCAGATAAACACAGTATTTTAATGGAAAAAGGATTACTCCTCTCGGGGCTTTCTCACGAAGGAAAATTGGTAGAATATATAGAAAATCCTACTTGTCGGTATTTTGTTGCTACACAAGCTCATCCAGAGTTTACTTCCCGTCCTGGTCACCCCCATCCACTTTTTGATGGCCTCATTCAGGCAAGTTTGGGGGAGTAGGGGGATTGCGCCTCAGTAATCGTATTGCTTCGCGGCGACGGTATTCTGCCTCCAGGGATCATAGAAAAGTCCCTACAGTGATAAGTCAGCTCACTATGGGGTATGCGGCTGTTGCCTTATTGAGGTCAATTATTGTTCTTAGAGCGAGTAATCCTGTCACCAGAGCTCATACGGCTGCAATCACCCTGCCTGTATTACGAACGTTATACCAGAGATTCGTTTTCTTTCTAAATTCTTCAACGGATAATTCTTTCTCTCCCAGCAGATTCATAAAACCTAAATTATAGATTTCATTTTTATAAGTCAAATTTCTTGTACTGTAAAGTATTTTTGACTTTAGGATAAATTATTTATTATATATGCATCATGACCTTAAATGAACCAGAAAATAGCCCAGATTCAGCTGAGGTATTGGGAAAGTGTCTTCGTACGACGATTATTCGCAAAGTTCGTGCTGAGCTTTTTCGTGGTTCTCCTCAGGATGTGCGTTATCGTTTACAGGTGCTTTATGAGCAGGATATCCTTGCTGGTGGAACCCGAAGGCATGGAGAGGAATTTATCAAACGTCTGGAATGATATCCTGAGGAAACGTATTTTTCCGACCCAGTTTTCCGTCGATTTTTCATAGCACTTGGACTTCTGCGTCCAAATACGTTTTTGGACTGGCGAGTTGATCGTACTGCAGAAGCTCTCTCCCGTCTGGGGCTGACACCCGAAGGGATGGTTGGTCTACAGGAACTGGTCCAGGAAACAGCACAAATCGAGAGTGACCCTATTCATCTGCACAAATGACCAGGAGATGGAAGTCTGATAAGAACTATTGAATCTCAACAAGGACCAGATAGCCCCTGGAAGCATATCGGTATAGCGGATCGATGGTATTTTTCTCTTGATCGGTATTTTTTGGATCAAATTTCCCCTGAATTGCGTGCAAATCCACAGGTTGTTGAGTTTGTAACGCTTTTTATCAATGCCATCAAACGAGGATTGCGTACTCTTTGGTTTGGTAGAAAAAAAACTAAGCCTCAGAAACTCAATCCCCCAAGCCTTAATGATGTATTTTTTGTTGTTAATTCTCCGCAATTTTCTTCTTACCTCAAGAAAGCCTTTGAAAGTCAGAGCGGAAAAAGAAAGCTCTCTGATATTTTTCCTGATGATGCGCGCAGTGCCCTTATACATCCATATCTCTACTACCTCATCCAGGTGTGTATTGAGCGTGGTTGAGATGGTAAAAGAAAAGCTGAACACAAACTACTCCTCTGGATGCAGAACCTATCCGCTCGAGACCTTAGAACTATCACTCAAAAATATCAAAAATTGATACATCTGAGAAAAGATATAGCACGCGACATAGAATCCTGGGAGTCTTATATCCCAGAGTGTAGCCGCATACTAGAAATGGATTGTCCATCTTTTTCTACTCGAGAAGATTTACTTGTCTTTTTAAATAGGCAGATAGATAAATGTGCTCAAATGCCTCGGGATATACAGAAAAATATGAATGCGGTTGATGATTCATTTGTGGAAGCTCGTGAATATACTCGAAATATACGGTCTTACCAGCGAGAAAAAGATCAATTATCAGAATGTATTAGCGCTCATGAGAGTTTGAGAGATCGGGAACTTACTCCTGAGGTTATTGCTTCTCTTTGAAGCCATTCGGAGTTGGTTAATGGTCTTATTGATAGGTACTGGAAAAATTCTCAGAAAACTTTCACGATTCGCTGATTGTGAGTCTGTATACAGAATGATATCAAACATGCTCGAGCGAAAATTGAAAAAATAAAACAGAGTGATGAGTCAGCAATCGAACTCGATCCAAGTATCGTAGCAAATATTCACAAAGATGCTATTCCTGGATTAGAAATAACACCTGATTTATCACCTTCTCAGGTTTGGACACGTATTTTTGGTGCAGAACTTGGATGATCATTTTCTTCTTCCCCTGCTGCGAGAATTGATCTTAATCAAACAGTTTCTATTTCTTTTCAGCAAACTTGTTTAGCGGATTTTTGAGAAATTCCAGAGGTTTTCCAAGATATATCACTCCACCTTATGACATCTGTAAAAGGCGATGCGCAACAAAGAAATGCTGCTTTTACGCGAGATGTTGTTGGTAATATAAAACGACTTGCGCCCGGGTGAGTTATTTTGACCGATGGAATCATAGAGGCTTATACCTACATCGTTCGTACTTCTTTTCTTTCTGCAGAGCAAAAAAAAGAAGTTGATGTATATTATATTCGTCATAAAGAGACTCAAGATATTATTTCTGTTCTGATACGGAAAAAGGGATGAAAAAAAGAAGAGTTTGAGAGGCGTTTTTATTCTTGTGTTCGCCGGGATTGTTCGATACATTATGCAAACACGACTCTACTGGATGAATTACGAGAACGTGTGAGTGCTGACGTCTTACGACTTGTTGCATGAGAGAGGCGTCACTTTTGATTAGTAGGGGAGTATATACGAAGAGAAATAGCCAATGCTTTAGAGGGTATTGCTGACAATCATCCAGATTTTTTTCACGATCCAAAACATAAAGCACATTTTCTCCGTTTACGAGATGCCCGGTTATTTCGTACTGTTTTTGGGAAGATTTGTGGTGCTGTTTCTGGACGTGTACGTAATACATTGGAAAAAAATGGATATACTCTGCCACCAACTATCACGGGTACTTTCACATTAATGCGGCCATGATCTGTCTATCTTTTTCCAAGAAGAAAACAGACTGATGGAGATACACCCAATCTTGTAAACATCTCTCATGGGCTTCTCTCCAGAATCCCTAATAATTCATTTTTTTCTGGTCGAAGATTTAATACTCTCTTTTGAGAAGAAAAGCAAAAACTACAAGAAGAATTACGAAGTTTTCTTCGAGGAAGACAAATTGTCCTGATATCTCCATCGTTGTGTGTAACAAATGATTTTTTACATACTGCCCTTCAGGATTTAGTTGGTGGTGATATTTCGATATATAAGATCGATTTTTCACAAGATCAAACCATGAATCATCCTCTTTTTCATGATGCACGTGAGAATGGTGGATTAGTGGTACTCTGAGGAAGCTATAACAGTGTGTATTCTGCTTTTGGAGAAAATTATCAGACTGGCGTTATTGCCCCGCTCTTTTCTGCCCTGAAGAAAAAATGATCTCCTCTCCGTATCTATGGAACATGCTTTTCTCATCAGGCGATGGGATGTGAAATTGCTAAACAGCTGGGTCGATGGACTTCGAAGAACCCACATCCGGTCCAACCAGGACCTCTTGAGCTTGGGAGGATACCCATGCGCCTTGCTTCCCACCCAATGTTTCAGGGAATTCCTTCAGCCGATGTGGCTGTAACATTTTCGCACAGTGATTTTTTGACCTGACATTCTCTCCCTTTTGATGGTGAGTATGGATTTTCTCGTTTATGAGATAGTCGGCTCGTGTGGCACCCGACAGCTTTTGAATACGCGCCGCCCGGTTGAGGACGGAGTGTATTTTTTCAACCACATCTGGAATGTCCAACCGATGACAAGGTAATATTGGAGCGTCTGGCCGGGGGATTGGTGGGTGCGATAGAGGAAAAAGAGATGAGAGATATGTATTGAGTAGGGGGGACGAGAGCAAGAAGAAATCTCGGACTTATTCCAGGAGAAAAGTTTACTAAAATCCCCGATGCAGGAAGATTTTTACTTCTTCGTTCATTGCGCCATCTCGTCAATCCGGCTGCTTTTATAAAAAATTCCTAGTACAAATTCTACCATTTTCTTATATTGCACGAGGAAATCATCTTCAAGGAGGTTGAAATTTTTATTGGACTTGAGATATAATGAAAGACTTCCAATCATTTCCCCCTGAAACGCAAGAGGAAATGCGACGAGAGCGTGGAGATTGTTCTTGAGAGCGAGGTGTTTTGTCTGATAGTCAGGACTGGTTGCGATATCGAGTATCCGCACATATGTTCCATCAAGATAGGCCTTGAAAGCAAGGCTTTTTTCAATTTTTACGACTTTTTTCCCCATCCATCCATCATCAAATCCGAAGCTGGAAAGAACCTCAAAATTTTCTTTATTTTTTATCCTCAAAAGACACGCATCGGCATGGGAAAACATGATAAGAGAGGTCACAATATAGTTTCCAAGACTCTGTAATGTTTGGTCTTTTTTCTGTGACTCTGTCAGAAGGTCAAAAAGATAGTCCATTTTACGCCGAAGAGTTCCAAAGGCATTAAAGGCGGAACGTATCTTTTCATAATTATCGAGCAAGTCACGCTGCATTCTTTGGGCTGGTCCTACGTTACGTATGATACAGACATATACGATATTTTCCTCTTGTATCTGTTCATAGATGACGATATGAATCGAAAGTTCGTCACCATTTTTATGACGTGCATTCATTTCCTTTTCGAAATATTTTTCTTGTAGGAGATTTTCTTGGGGGTAGATGACGATATCTGATAAAGTTTTACCTAATACATCCTTGCTTTTGTATCCAAAAATACTCTCGCATCCACTGTTGGAGAAAAGTATTTCTCCCTTCTTATTGGTAATTAAAACACCATCATGTGATTGTTCAATGGCACGTCAAAGCAGGAGAGCATTGGCTTCGCTTTTTTTTAACTGAGAAAGATCCGTCATGATACCAATGGTCCCTCCGTCGGGGAGCGGCGTTCCGCTCAACAGCACGGGAGTCTTTTTTCCTGATTTAGAGACGAGTATTCACTGATAGCTTGAACTGACTCATTTTTTTCGATCATCATTGTTAACTCTTTTTACCGTTTTGGCACTTTCTTTATCCCAGAAAACATAGGATTCCAGACCAAGCATTTCCTCGAGGCTATACTCAACGATTTCACAGAATTTTGGATTGGCATAGATGATGCGCTCATTATCATCACCCATCCATACTGCCTCATTCATGTGAGTGAGAAGTCCTTGAAAACGTTTATTGTCCTGAAGTGGTTCCATGGTGTTGTGAAGTAAGTATTTCTATTTCATCGCCATCTGCAAGTTTTTCTCAAATATCGTGTTCTTCTCCATTGATTTTCATTTTGGTACTATTCTGGAGAAAGTGTGAATGAATCGAGCGCGCAAACACTTTTCCCGTGATGTTTCCTGTAAATGTCCTGATATCGCCTTTATGTGTCAAAATATAGACCAGTGGTTCCCCCTCTTTTTTAGTGAAATTTTTCATGATCGTTCTCACTTCGACAAACCGTCTTTCTCGAGAAATAACTTTGTGTAGAAAATGAGCATAAATTCCATATTCTGATATCGTATCCATATGCTTTGTCCGTATCTGAATTTCTATCGGTATCATCCGTTTTTCGAGAGGGAAAAGAATGGTTGTATGGAGGCTCTGATATCCATTAATCTTTGGGATAGAGATGTAGTCCTTGAATCATTCAAGAAGGGGGGTATATATCTTGTGTAGTTCTGTGAGATAATCGAATGCATCTTCTTCTGTTCCCTCGATCACAACACGAAATCCCATAAGATCACGTAACTTTCCTATTTTCGCCCAATCTCATTCGACTTTTTTATAGACACTGTAGGGGTGCTTCTTCCGAAAAGAGACTACTTTATTTTTTTCTGGATTTCCGATGGTTTGGAATTTTTTTTGTATTTTTTGTGCTTGTTCAAGAGAAAGGGGAATATTTTCATCAATGTAGGTTTTTATCTCGTTGTAGGCCTTCTCATCGACCACTTGAAACGCTTCTGAGTCGAGAGCTTCTTTGAGTTCAAAAAATCCCAAACGCTCGCACAATGGAGAAAGAATGTGCAGATAGCGTGTCGATTTTTCATGCGAGCGGGTATGTTTGATATCCTCACCTAGATGGTGAATCCAATGAAAAAAATCATCCGCGTATTGTGTTCATTCACGAAGGAAAAACTCTATGAGACTATATTCATTTTGTGGGAGTCGAACCCGGGTAAAAAACTTTTCCCATATATGCTCTCGTGCACATGTCATAGAGACATTGTATTATTTTTTGAGGAAACAAAAGTTTATGATGATGTATAATCAATCCATCTGCTTGGGAGTGATCGACATAATTCTGGATTCAAAAGTAGTTGAGCCTCATATCCATAATATCCAGAACTTCTTCACCCAACTCTGACATACGGGCTCCCACATGTTGGTCTGAGATGAGTCCAGGAAAGGGCCCTATGATAAAATTTTCCGTCTTTTTCCATAGCGTGGACCATAAAATGGTTGTCACTATCAAGGTATTCTCACCATTCTCACTGTCCTGATCTATCTTGAATTTTAATTCCAAATGGGTATATATTTCAATCAAAACTTGTTCCTCATTGTATCCTATGAAGTCACCAAAGATTTTCTAAAAATGGTTCGCTGTCGAGGCTTTTCCCTGGTTGTCCGAGATTTTCGTTTATTACTGTCCTTATAACACGTTCACGAATCAATTTTCTTACTTCATTTTGATCGGTAGAATTTCCCTGATGCACGTGTCCTATATGAAGTCTTTGATAAAGAGCATTGGCTCTTGCGGCGATTTCCTGGTCCTCCTCTATACCAATAATGAGACTCTTATTTTTTTGTCGACATGCTTGGATATATGTTGCAAGTCCGAGTATTCCTGTTCCGGATCAGAATTCGAGAACATCACCTCGTTCATCACTTTTGTGAGTATCATGTATAATATCGCGCACCAGAGTAGCAGTCACTGGGAGATCAAGCGCCATTCGAAGAGCGATATGATCATTTTTTGGTGTTCACATGAGAGCATAAATATTCCTCACAGGAATAGGAATTTGAGAATTTGCATCATAAAAAGTCAGAATATAGGCAATCACGAGCTGAATACATGTTTTTAATTCCACTGTTTCCTGAGAGCAACATGTTTCAATAATATCTTCCAAACTTCGGTCTGCCTCTGGCAAGGTAAATATGGTATCTGACATGAGGAGAATGTTATGATTTCTTTCTTCTTCTTGTTCTTGCAATGTCACAAGCTCGTATGAGTTTGCTGAATTCTATAGCATTTGCATGTACTTCACCTCGTAAAAGTATTTTACCATCGCTTGCTCGTAGAGCCTCAAATCTGAATTTCATAATCCCTTTAGTAAGATCTTTTTCAGTAACATGTGCACGGACCCTAATAGTATCTCATTCTGTTACTGTTGTATCTTTTTCAAACTCAAATATTCACCCAGAATAGACAAAAATTGTCCCTGGGTTCACAATAGTTGTTCCCACGACTGCACCGATCTGGGCTACTACTTCTGGCAAAAGAGCGACGTCAAATTTTTGATGGATTCAGAGAGTTCCGCTAGATACAGTATATCATCCCTGGAAAAAAGTTCTATTTGGATCTGTTTTTACATTCCGCACAAAACGGAATCCAGGTCCATGGGGGAGTGTGTTTGTACCAATAGCTTCTCTGACATTATCAGGTACAACAATAGGAGATTTATCAATGATTTTTGCCTTCGAGAATTCTATGGCCATCTCACCGCCAACAGTGATACCAGAGGCTGATGTAGGGTGATTTTGTCGCGAAAGCCCTATCTCTTCCCCTCAGAAGAGTGGTTTTCTAACACTGCAGGCGACGCTCAGTTCTCCATATCGTAGGACCCAGAGCCCAAGTGGTCACACGAGTGGTACAACTGGACAAGCGGGACTTTCTCCTTGTGCTGGAAAATGGTCGCGAAGAGTAGTACTGTTAGCATTAATTCGCCATGTTTGATGATCGATGTCAGGAAGAAACAAGTCGGCTAAAAGTGCGCTTTCTCATAAGCTTCGCAAGGTATGATTTGTGTGTGCGGGTACTAATTTTGCAAGAGCTTCTCGAGTACCCGGCAGAGATCTCCTATTTTCTTGAGGGCTCTCGGGAGATCAAAGAATACTTCTATCTTCATTCATATTTATGGATAATAAATAATTTTTACAAAAATCAATAGATGCATTCTTATAAAAAACCATTTATCCACGGTACTTCAACCACCAAAGCATTGACCTGGCATGTTCTTTCCAATTATAGGTTGTCATGACGTGTGGTTCGTGGAGAATATTTTGAACAAAATTTTGTGCGCTTTGAGTCTGGAGATCAATCATATAGACTTCTTCTTCTGAAAAACTAATGGACAATTCTGTCATTATAGGATGTCCTGAGGTGAACAGTGCGTAGGGCTCATCATGTGCAATACGTGCCCAGATTTTACCTCCATCACTGATGGCTTGAGGAGGTTGAGGGAGCTGATAGGGCACAACTGTATGAACAATTTCGTTTGGAAGGAGGGATCGGAACTCATACGTTTTTAAAAATTCTATGAGAGCAGGGGTGTAGAGAATGTCGGATGTTTCTCGGCGAAAATTTTTCGCATCAATATCAAATGGAACATCAGTTCGTATACGCGCCAAAAATTGACTATGGCGTGCTGCTGATCCGTCTCCGATAAGTAGTTGCACTTTTGGAGAAAGCTCACCTGTATGGGCTAAAATATTTTCTAGTGTATCATATTTTTCCAAGAGAGTCACGGCTGTTTTTGGTCCGATTCCTTTTACCCCTGGAATATTGTCTGAGGTATCTCAGATAAGAGCCAGATAATCCACTATTTGCGCGGGGTGAACCTCGAATTTTTTGACAGCTTCTTCTTCGTCATAGAGGCGATCTTTCATGGCGTCATAGACGTATACATGACGGCTAATAAACTGAAAAAGATCTTTATCGGATGAGACGATAAGAATGCGTTCCATGTCATCACGATGTTTGACCGCCAGAGTTCCGATAATATCATCTGCTTCAAAACCTGGAACAGCAATACGTGGTATACCCAATAAATCAGTGACTTCCAAGATTGCGTTCATCTGTTGTGTCAGGTCATTTGGCATGCCATCGCGATGAGCTTTATAATTTTCATCTGCCTGACTTCGGAAGGTTTCTCATCCGCTATCAAATGCAACGATGATGTATTCGGACTCCATTTTCATGATTTGCATGAGAGCTTTTGTGTAACCAAACAATGCATTTACTGCTTTCCCATCACGTGTATGGAAGGGCGGAACAGCGTAAAAAACACGAAAAATAAGATTGAAACCATCGATAATGACGAGCTCTTTTTTCATATACTTAGTATAAGAAGACCCCATCAAAAACAAGCCATTGCAAATTCTTCTCTCGTCGGTATCATCGATGGTATGTGAAAAATCTCTCTGTACCGATTTTTTAAAAATCATCTTCCTCAAGTAATCTATGGGGCCGTCGATGGCACAGTGACGACGTTTGCCGTTGTGGCATGAGCGACAGGAGGAAATCTCGCTCATTCCACGATCATTATTCTTGGCCTTGCTAATCTCTTTGCCGATGGTGTTTCTATGTCCATCAGTGCCTATCTTTCTGCTCGAAGTGAAAAATTTCAACAGAAGTCACCCATGAAAATAGCGATTTGGACGCTCGTATCATTCATTATTATCGGGTTTATACCAATCATTCCTTATGTATTTCGAATTGGTACCTTTTTTGTCTCATGTGTCATGACAGCTATTACTTTTATTGGTATAGGGGTACTCAAGGGCTATGTTCTGCGTACGTCACTTCTTTTTTCTGCATTGCAAACTCTCTGACTTGGAACGGTGGCAGCTATGATTGCCTATTATGTGTGAGCATTTTTAGCCGGTATGTAGTATGGTCTTTGCTGCTCTTTTGGGGAGTGGTTTGATTGGAGGGGTGATTATCGGGGCTGTTTTTGGTGTTGCCAGTTGGTGGCTTGGTATTGTGTGAGCAATTCTCGTATTTTTGATATGTCCCTTCTCTTGGTCTCGTAGAGGAGCAGCGGTGTGTATGATATTTGCGGGGATAGTCTGGTCACTGTACCATACAAATATGATAGAGGGTGCCAGGGATTCCTTGTGAAACGACGTTGGATGGTGAGCCTTTACTCATCATATTTCGGGGACAATACGGACACTTGAAAATCATAATACCTATCGTCGTACCTATAGTTTCGACCTGACCCATATAGATAGTGAAAAACTCGTTCAACCAATACGCGTTGCGCTTATTTTTCCGCCCAACCTTGGCCTCAATCCTGGAGATAATGTTGAGGCAGAAGGGCGTTTTGCTTTTCCGAAGGATACACCCGAATATCCAGCGGAAAAATATCTCTGGCATCATGGCATGGTTGCCGAATTTCGTGTATTTCATCATACGTATACCCCTCCTCAAAAATATGCTTTCCCTGTCCGAATGCGTATGTGGTTTGATGCGAAGTTGAAGGCACTATTCCCTGCAGAAGGATACGAACTTCTCTCTGGTATTCTCATCGGTCAAAAACAGGTTCTTACCCCTCTTCTCCAAGAACATTTGCGCCAATCGGGCCTTATGCACATTGTCGTTGTAAGTGGTAGTAATGTGATTATGATTATCATATTCCTGTCTCTGTTTCTACGTTTTTTACCGGCTTGGGCGAGAATTATCGTGACCATGAGTACTATTATCCTCTTCGTGCTTGTAGTAGGTGGGGATGTACCAGTTATTCGTGCGGCCATCATGGGTGTGGTGGGCTACGGTGTCCATTTGTGGTGATATCGGATTCCTCGCTTTATTCTCCCTCTTGGAGTTGCTGCTTTATTCGCTCTTTGGAATCCCTTGTCCTTGGCTTATGATATAGGTCTACAGCTTTCATTTATGGCCGTGATCTGTATGGTGGCTTGGTCCAAGATCTTTTCACATGCATTTCGATTTTTATGATTATTTTTTGCTGAAGCGGCCGGAATGACTCTTGCAGCAACACTCGGTACTTTTCCGTTCACAGTCTATTATTTCTGATCCGTGTCTATTTTGGCCCTGATAGCAAATCTCTTTGCTGCTCCTGCAATTCCTCTTTTAATGTACGGTGGAATTATTACAGTACTTGTGCATGACTTTTCCCCAGTACTTGCCTATTGGATCGGGTATATTCCGTGGATAGCGGTGACCTATCTTCTTTCTGTTATTCATCTATTTTGAACACAAATGTGGTCTGTCTTCTATTTTGATACGAGAGCATATCGTACAGAATTTTTGATTGTTAGTTTAGTCATACTTTTTTTCTGAATAATACGTTTTTCTAGGAGAAAGTAGGGTATATTGAATTTAAATATAAAACCGTTCCTATAATATATCATAAATAAAAAATCTTTGACAAAGAAAGTTTATTTCCATAATGAGAAATGGGTTTTTAAATCCTAAATTCTCACTATATGAACTTACAGGAACCTTTTGGAGAAAATCTTAGTCAGGAAAATCTGGTTCCTATCTTAGAACCTCAGATGTTGGTTGTTATGGGCGGTGGAAAAGGAGATGAAGGGAAATGAGGAGATGCGTATGCCATGTCTCTTCTAGGAAACCATTCTTATATTGTGGGAGCAGTTGGAGGGGATAATGCTGGACATACGGTCCATACTGATACGGGAGGAAAATTTGTCGGACATAACCTTCCTGGTGCTGCCCTATCAGGTAAACCGGTTTTTCTTGGACAAGGGAAGCTGATCCATATCTCGGGAATTGAAAAAGAAGCTTTAGAAATACAAAGTATTATAAGAAACAAACCAAAAATATTTATTGCAAGAAGTGCTCATATAATCATTAAAAGTCTTCATAAAGCCTTAGACGCATGAATAGAGGGGAAGAGGGCTGGGAAAGTGGGAACAACAAATTCGGGTATTTGACCAGCAGTAGCAACGAGATGATTGCGTACCGGTATTAATTTTGCACAACTTCTCGTCTTAGATGATGCAGGTGTCACAAGAATGGCTCACGAACTTGCCCTGCCTTGGAGTACCGACTTTAACCTTAGTGTAGATGAAATCGCTGCGGAGATAAAACAAGAACAACGAAAACTACGCGAACTCATCGAGCTATGAGTAATTGAGATTGTTGGAGATGATTTTGCACAAGAAAAATATCAAGCGGGAGATAAGATTCTTATTGAATGAGCTCAGTCTCCGAGCCTCGGAATGTTTGGATGATCATATCCAAACAATACATCCAATGATACGAGCTTTATGGGGATTCTTTCTTCTCTTGGGATTAGGCCAATACCAGGAAGAGTGGCAGAATTGCTCGTTGTAAAGGCATTTCCATCGGCTGTTGGTACGCATGCATTTCCCGAGAGAGTATCTCACGTATTTCCAGATTGGTTAGAGCGAGAACAAAAATTTGCTGATGACTCTGGCGAAGCTTGAGCCACAACGGGTCGTCGGAGAATGGTTGCTTTCCCGAGCCCCTGATTAGTTACTCAGCAACTTAAAAATGGATTGCCTTATACACGATGAGTTTCCGTGAGAAAATTGGATATGTTTCCAGAATTTTTGCGCAGCGTTATGCAGGGTGAGCCTATTCCAATTGTTACATGATACGACGGATCAAATGGTATACCAATCATCTGAGCGAGGGCTAATTCTGCTCGAGAAGTAATCTGATATTATCAAACAAGCATGAGAAAAGTCCTCTGAAGTGATGGTGTGGTACTTATTGGAGGATTTTGAGCCGCGCCAAAAGATTCACGCATCATTCGGTAGAGATAATACTATTCCCGAAACTCCCCACTCTGAATTGTCCACAGTTTTGCGTAGATGCCATTTTTTTTCATGAGTTCAGTGTGAGAGCCATCCTCGATGATGGTTCATTCATCAAAAACGATAATTCTTTCGAGATGAACAATGGTGGAGAGTCGGTGAGCAATAATAAGAGCAGTTTTTCATTCTATAGCATCAAACATGGCGTCTTGGATATATTTTTCAGATTCACTATCCAGAGCTGAGGTTGCTTCATCAAAAATAATAATGGGGGTTTCAGCGATGAGGGCTCGTGCGATAGCTACCCGTTGACGTTCTCATCCAGAAAGTTTGATACCGCGCTCTCATACAGTGGTTTCATATTTGAGAGGGAGTTTTTCGATAAAAGTATCACATCGAGCAATACGGCAGTATTTCTCAAACATTTTTTTTGAAATCTTTGGTTTTGCGTAAGCGATATTTTCCGCTAATGTCCGATGAAAGAGTACAGGATCCTGTGGAACGAGCGAGAGGGATTGGTGGAGACTCTCGAGCGTGACATGAGCGATATTTTTCCCGTCAATGAGAATAGATCCGCTCTGAACATCGTAGAGACGCATGAGCAGTTTTGTGAGTGTGGATTTTCCGGACCCACTAATGCCCACAATTCCTATTTTTTCTTGAGGTTGTATGTGGAGATTGAGATGAGAAAATATTTTCTGTTTCCCGTAGCTAAAACTTACATCCCGGAATTCGATGGCTCCTGAATGTGCTGTGAGTTTTTTTGCCCCCGAGATATTTTTGATTTCATGATCAGTCCTGAGTATTTCCATCCCTTCTCGTGCATCGGCGATAATCTTTCCGACAGTTTTAAATATGTTACTGATATCCCAAATTTTGTCCGTCAAAACTCAGTTGTAGGTGTTGATGATGAGGAATGTGGCAAAGACAACTTGTCCATTGATGGCCAAATGAAGAGCAAATCCAGTGACTACCCAGTAACTCATAAATGAGACAAGTCCCAAGATACCTGAAGTAATATTTCCTCTCTTCCAGGCATCGTAGAGGGTAGAATATGTATGGGAACATTTTTTTTGGAATCGAGCAAATTCTTCCCGAAATCGGCCAAAAGAGACGATAGTTTGATGGTTGGCGATGGTATCGGTCACATACCCAGAAAATTGTGAATCAACTCTATCATGACGATCAATCAGGGGATGCTGCCACCGTACCAGGTACCAACTCAGTGTACAAAAAATAACGACGTATGCTATCACAACCCCTCCGACCAGGGGAGAAAAGAGGAAAATGAAGATCATCGTGACCAGAAGATGGATTACAAGCGGGAGTATGCGATAATTGATAGTGTCGCTCAGGTCTTCAAAAGTGCGTACATATCGATTGATTCTTTTGAAGAGGGCTCCAGAAAAATTGTTGGTAAAATATTGGTGTGAATGGTGATGAAGGTAGGTAAAGATATGGGCATAGATTTTCTGAGATATCTGGACTTGAGCCCGGCTAAGAGCGACATCACTGATTCGGTAAAATAGCCATGTTCCTCCGCCGATCGCTATCAAGCACGAGAAAAAATAGTATATATTTTCTTTTCCTCCTGATCCATCGAGAAATAACCTGAGATTATCAATAATTTGGGCTACAAAATATGTATCTAAACTATAGAGAGAATGAGCGGTTATTGCCGATCATAACGCAATCAGAAACCACCCACTCTGACTAAACTCAGTACAAAAATTTCGGACTATAGAGGGGGGTATTTTTTTCATAGTCAACGGCGTATTATCAAAAATTCAGGAGATCCTAGAGCATCGACACGGGAGGTGTGCTACTAAAGAAATCATCGATAGCAATCCCTTGGACAAGGAGAAGCATTTTTTTGGTGACACCCCGAGCAACACGTGCTGCATCGGCAGGGGCGATATCGATTCATCGATCGTAGAGAAAGTGGGCAATCACATGGGCACTGAGACGAGTTAGCCCTTCTTCGTAGACTGTATTGACAGTATCGCGGATTTTTTTTGTTGAAGTTTGAGAAGGGTCGATAGTGATGCATCATTTCAGTGTTTCCATCCATATATTGAGATGCTGTGCTATCTCAGGAGCAAGAGGCTCACTATAGGCAGTTCTCTGAGTGACTGGTTTGCGTGCAGGTATTTCCACGATTTGTAACTGGAGATATTTTCTTACCCGTATCATAAATTCATCCGAAAGAGGCAGGAGATATCCCAGGAGAAGATGTGATGGGCATCGAGAATTGAGAAGAGGAATGAGTTGATTAATGACATGATCGTAGACAGAATTTTGGAGAAGTTTTTTCACTAATTCTGCGAGCCATACGTCATATATTTTTGCCCGAGATTCATCTTTTTGGATTCTCTGAATACTTGCCAGTGCGGCTGTGGCTGCTTCACGTTGTTCTTCACGTTGCTCCGAAACATGTCAGGAGAGATTGAGACCCTCGAGGCTATCATTGGAATTGAGAGACATAAGTATAGTATATTTATATTTCTTACCCAGTGCAAATAATTCTGATGATAGAATACAATTTTTGTTCAATAGAAGGATGGCACTGTTATTATCTGAACAATAAAAATCACACAAAATTCACAAATATGTATCAAATTGAGAGAATTTTGGTCCTATTTTTTTCCGGTTTTTCTTATCTGGAAGAGAAAAAAGTGATTTTTCAAAAAAGTTTTGACACACGCCGTTTTTTCTCTATATTACGCCTCGTCTTTTTCTCTGCCGAGAGGTGGGGATGATGACACTGCTCTTTTACATAATCAGTACATAAAGAAGGTGAGGTTTCCGTGCATATTCAGCACGTAAAACAGTGAAAAATCTATTTATACGTTTTAAAGAGTTTGATCATAGCTCAGGATGAACGCTGGCGGTGCGC
>CAYPRD010000008.1:0-32199 GCA_964413195.1 uncultured Candidatus Peribacteria bacterium | reverse complement strand
AAAATTTGGCGCCAATGAACTCCTCTCCAATATGCTCATGATCGGAGCACTCTGGAAAATTCTAGATCTCCCCATCGATACACTCATCCATGCCGTCGAGAAACGCTTTGCAAGCAAGCCGGCTCTTCTTGCTCTCGATATCGCACTCATACAACATGGTTTTGCCTTGAACGATGCTGTTATCAGTGGCAATATAGCGCTCTTTTCACTTCTAAAGACAACAAATATCCTGACGGATAAGAAACTTCTCGATGGAAATGAAATCCTGGCTCTCTCTGCCATTCATCACGGCGTCCGAGCGTATTTTGCTTATCCGATGAGTCCCAGTAGCACTATTCTGACTCATCTCGCAAATTGGGCAGAGAAAACAGGCATGCACGTCGAACAAGTCGAAGACGAAATAAGTGTTTCGCAGATGACACTTGGCGCCAGCTTCGCAGGAACTCGAAGTCTCTGTGCGACCTCTGGTGGAGGATTTGATCTCATGACAGAAACTGTCTCTCTTGCTGGTATGATAGAGTCCCCTCTGACAATTATCGTGGCTCAACGCCCTGGACCTGCCACTGGTCTTCCAACCTGGAGTGCTACCGAGGATCTCCATCTCGCCATATTTAGTGGACACGGGGAATATGCCAAAGCTGTGATCGCCGTCGGTGACCATGAAGAGGCATTTACCAAATTAGGCGTAGCGCTCAACATGGCAGAGAGCTACCAAATCCCCGTTATCCTTCTTACTGATAAAACCCTCGCAGAAACCAATATCACTATCGATCCGACATCTCTCGTAGGGGTCGAGATCGAGCGCGGGATCACCACTGATACTACTCATCTCTCAAGCCAATCACGCTATGGCCTGACAGAATCAGGTATTTCTCCCCGCTGGCTCCCAGGAGACGGGCCAATTTCTTATGCCAATGGTGATGAACATGGACCAGATGGAACCCTTCGTGAAGATTCCGCCGGGGTCAGTGAGGCACATGAGAAACGACGAAGAAAAATAGCCACGCTCACAAATGCAATCCCAGAACCAGAACTTTTCTGAAATCCACAAGCAAAGACTACCATCATAGGCTGGTGAAGTACAAAGATGGAAATCATCGATTTTCTCCAGAGCTATCCTCATATAAATTACCTGCACTACAGCTATATCTGGCCACTCAAAACTGATACACTCAAGAAATTGCAAGCACAAGGGAATCGTCTTATAGTCATGGAGCACAACATGACGGGGCAATTTGCCACCCTTCTCCGTACTGCATGAGTCACCAATCTCGAACAGTGGAATAAATATGATGGTCGGCGTTGGTACACGGAAGAAATAATTGCAAAACTCAGGACTCTTGCATCCACTACAAAATGGACGATACTAGGAAACATGAAAAAGAAATACACCCTTATCCTCTCGCTTGCTATCATCGCAATAATCAATGCTACCTATCTGAGTTGGAGTGCCTATAAAATGCTTTCTGGAGAAAAAACTTCTCTCGGGTGTGATATCAACCCGACGTTCTCGTGCTCAAATGTCATCATTCATCCAGATACCATGATATTTGGGATTCCATTCCCCTACCTTGCCTTGATAGTCTACCCCGTGATTGCAGCCCTTGCTCTCTGGGGACTCACAAGCAATCACCATAAGCCAGCGAAAATCATCAAGTGGATAGCTCTCGCGGGAATGTGTTTCAACGCCTATATTCTCACCATGGAAACACTCTTCGTTCATGCTTATTGTATACTTTGCCTCATCTGTGTTGCTATTATCATCACTATTTTTGGAGTGAGTTGGACGATGAGGAAGTAAAAATACCTGTGAAAAACGAAAAAAAATCAACTCATATTCTACTAAAAGGAAATAAAATTATAATATCTCCTGACGTAAGAATTATATTTGATTTCTTAATAGAAATAGAAAAGGAAATAAAAACTTTACTCTCTGTTAAAAACCACATAAAAGAAATTCAAAATAAGTCTATCGAACTCTTACAAATTTTGTCCGAAAAAGTAGAAAAATATGATAATGAAAGTGGGATACTGCTAAAAATAGAAAATTATTGAAAATTGTTCATTTTTCACGAACCTATAAGGTCTCAAGCTATCGTGTTGTTCTCTTTTTTAGAGGTAATTTTTTGCCTTTACATATCTTATAAGGACTCAAATGACGATCCGTCTCATATTCGCACAAGTGCCATGAATCCACATAATAACAAGGTATTAATAGATGAATTTATGCTATCCGAAAATAACATCTATTTCTCAAAAAATAAAAAAAGATTTCAAAAAATTAAGGCCAATCAAATTAGAGAACTTAGAAATTCCCTAAATCATTTTTTCTCAGTTGCAAGTCATTGAATATGTATTGTGCCAGAAGAATTGAGTGAAAAAGCTAGAAAATTAGAAGAAAAACATGAAAAAAATAATATAATCTTTCTATCTCCTCTAGATTTGTTCGAGCTTATAAGTGGGTCTATGAATTATTTACTTAAAAAATGGAGTGACGATTACCAGAGTAATCAAATAGATTTCAAAAATAGGATTCAAAATGCTATAAATATAGTTGCAAAATATGGGGCAGTACTGGTACCTGATTATAAACTTGAGATTTAATATTATAATTTATATATTTAACATCATAAGTATGAACAAATTCCTTCTAGCCAACATTGCATTACTCTCATGATTGGTTTTAACAAGTTGTTCAATAAATTGAAGAGATGAAGGAAGCACCCTAAGCATAACACCTGAAGTTTCTTTTAAGACTCATATAATTCAATTTTGATGAATGCATTCAGCAATTTATGACTGAGTCTATTGGAATATTAGCTCGCTTGAAGCTCCTTATCCTTCAATAGATTCAGCAATCAATGATTTACCAAAGAATTTAGTAAAAATAGAGTATAGATGAAGAAAAGATTATTTTAACATCAAGTGTCCTGAAGATTTTAAAATAATGGAGTGTGAGATAAATAAAAATAAAGTAGAAAGCTTAGAGAATGGTTGCCAATTTTTCTTCCCTACGGAAGGGGCATCAAATTCAGATATAAGTTTTATATGTAATAACTGAAAGCTTGAATCGCCAATTTAATATGAACTCACCTTCCTACTTTGAAATCCAGGTCACCAACCCTGAATCGTCTATCAGTTTTTATAGCGCTGTCTTTGGCTGGTCCTTTATCCTTGACCCGCATATTCCTATTCCCTACTATCGTATCGAGACGCAGGGTATGATGGGTGGACTTATGCAGCGTGAGACACCGTGGAACGAGCACATGAAGTGAACAACAAATGCGTTTTTGTGTTCGATGCAAGTAGAGGATTTCGATACAATATCTGAGAAAATCCTCACAAATGGTGGTATGGTCGCTATTCCAAAATTTGCTGTCCCAGGAAAATGCTGGCAGGGATACTTCCTCGATAATGATCGAAATGTGTTTGGAATTTATCAGGTTGATAGTGCGACAAAATAAATACATTTTTCCTCTCTTGTTTTCCCTCCCAAAGAAGTACAATACTTCTATTGTATTTCTTTTTCTTTCTATGCCCTTTATCAATGCAATCTGATATGTCTTTATGATTACCATGAATGCTCTCGCAATCATGCTCCCCCTTGGAGGTCAATCGACACAAGTACTCTCAGAACGCTATAATAATCCTTTTACTCCAATTGGATTTACTTTTTCTATTTGGAGCCTCATTTACTTACTCCTCTTTATCTTTACGCTCATTCCCCTGATACGTCGAAAGCTTTCATCAGTACAAAAAATATTGGCCTTCTCTATTGTATCACCTGTCTTTTCAATGGTGCTTGGATAGTGGCATGGCATTATGAATATATAGGAACTTCGGTACTGATTATGATCGGGCTTCTCGTCACGCTCATCCGTATTCATATAGCCGCACGAGGTCAAAAATCAACGCAATTTGATCGTATGGTTACTCTTCCTGCATTTAGTATCTATCTTTGATGGATCTCTGTTGCCCTGATAGCCAATATCGCAGCCTGGACCGTAAGTCTTGGATGGAATGGGAGTGGCATATCACTCGTAACTTGGACCAATATCATGATTATTGTTGCGACACTCCTCGGTACGACACTCTACGTGAGATATCGTGATATATGGTACAATGGAGTCATTATGTGGGCTCTTTTTTGAATCATATACAAACGTATGATGATTGACGGGGTCGAGTTTGCTCCTATTATCATGACAGCGCAGGTATGTATTGCATTTCTCACCGGTCTTATCACAAGCCAGTATCTCATAAAACAAAAAATAGTATGAAGAAAATAATACTTTGGTGCATGGCAGTCCTGGGCATTCTTCTTGTTGGGATTTTTTCCTGGATGATGCTTGGAGAGTTTGATAGTCGTTTTTCTGGAAAACTGGAAGTCGTCAATACGGGATGCTTCGCTGATGGAGAATGCTTTGTGGTAATCGACAGTAAACATGTTACTCTTCTACATTGATGGAGTCAGGAGACAGTGGGGCAGATTATTGGTGCGCCCAGTATCGGCGATCTCGAATCCATGATTGGTCAAGAATTTGAAGTATTTGCACGTGAGATAGAGTACGGAAATTATACCCTCTATGGAAATGCAGAGTATTATATCAAAAAATTATAAATATTTTTATCATACTTATGGACTCATGAAAATTCTGCGAATCATGCCTCATGCCATTCAAAAAAGACACAGGCATACGAGAAAATTCTCGTTATTGCAGTCTCTGTTTCAAAAACGGAAAACTCTGCTATGAGGGAAATAATCTTGGTGAGTTTCAAAAAATCTGTTTTGAGTCTATGCGTTCTCATGGAACGCCTTGGCTTCTGGCAAAATTCTATACTTTTATGATACGATTTGCTCCTCGTTGGAAGAAATAAGGGAAAAATATGTATCAATATATCGCTCTTCTGCGAGGTATCAATGTTGGTGGACATAGAAAAGTGTCCATGATTGATCTCAAGAAAACTTTTGAATCACTGGGATTTTCTCATGTCGCCACGTATATCAATTCTGGCAATGTTATTTTTTCAGATGCTACTCTAGATCAAGAAGAAATTGCGAGAAAAATAGAAAAAGGGATCGCAAGAGATTTTCACTTTGAGATACAGGTACTTATACGTAATGCAAAAAGTATTCTCACTCTTTGTGAGTCCTTCCCAACCGATTGGGAAAATGAGAAAGGAAAACTTCCCCAGGTTATTTTTCTCTGAAATGAAATTGATACTGTGAATATCCTGGACACATTGGACCTTCCTCCAGAAGGAGATAAGGTAAAGTATATCTCAGGTGCACTTTTGTGGAATATGGATAGAGAAACGCCTACTACAAGTGTTGTATACAAATTTATCAGCAGTACGCGGATAGCAAAACAGGTGACTATTCGCACTCTCGGGACCATCAAAAAATTAGGGAAAATGTTACAGGGATAAGATTCGCTCGTTAAATGAGATTTTCTCATTATCATGTCTACACCTATGAAATTCTTTTTTATACTCCTCATTCTCGTATTGCTGTGGGCTCTCTGGAGCATCTTTATCTCTCGAGCAGAACAGATGACCTATACTGTCCTCGAAAAACGCAATAATTATGAAATCAGGCAGTACGATCCCTACATCGCTGCGACAGTTCAAGTTGCAGACAAAGAACGTGCAGGGATGAATAGTGCCTTTCGTATTCTTGCGGGGTATATATTTGGTTGAAATCTTGCGAATCAGAATATCGCTATGACAGCACCTGTTATCATGGAAAAATCCCGCTCTGAAAGCATTGCCATGACAGCACCTGTTATAACACAAGATTCCACCGAAGGCATGAAAATGACCTTTTCTATGCCAAAAAAATACACACTCGAAACTCTCCCACAACCTCTGGATGAACGAATTGTTTTTACAGAAGTGCCAAGCAAAAAGTTTGCAGTGTATCAATTTAGCTGGTACTATACCGATGCTCGTATCCAGGATAAAAAAACAATATTTATGACACAACTGGAAAAAGAAGGCGTAAAGACTATAGGAGAACCGATGTTTGCCGGGTACAATGGTCCAGGAACAATACCGTTTATGATGCGAAATGAGATTATGGTAGAACTAATACAATAACAGAACACTTTCTACATTTATTATTTCATTTTTCTTTTTATGAATAACCGTGTTGTACATTTTGAGATTCACGCTGACGATCTCGATAGTGCCAGAAAATTTTATGGCGAAGTATTTGAGTGGACATTTGTGGACTATACCAGCTATGTCGGATCTCCTTATTGGTGAGTCATAACGGCTCCTGAGGACAGTACTGAGAGGGGCATTAGTGGAGGCATGATGAAACGCAGATGAGAAAAGCCGAGTACAGGCCAGAGCGTCAATGCTTGGGTATGCACAATACAGATCGATGATTACGATACTATTCATACAAAAATCCTCGCACATGGTGGCACAGTGGCACTTCCCAAAACAGCACTTCCCGGGATGGCATGGCAGTGATATTACCATGATCTTGATGGAAATATTTTTGGCATTCACCAGCCAGATAAAAATGCACAGTAAAGTATCATCATTCATAATATAATCAAATTCATGCCAAAAATCACTCCCTTTCTCTGGTACGACAGACAAGCTCTCGAAGCTGCAAAATTCTACACTTCGATTTTCCCACATTCAAATATTCATGGACAAGAACAATTCGAAAATACTGGACCGGATGAAAAGCAGACAATACAGATTGTTTCTTTCGATTTGAATGGTCTCGAAATACAGGCGATGAATGGGGGACCGATGTTCCAATTTAATCCCTCCATTTCATTCTTTGTGAAATGCGCGACACACGAAGAAGTCAATAATTTTTACAACAAACTGATTGAAGACGGAAGTGCTATGATGCCTCTTGGAAGCTATGATTGGAGTCCTCGTTATGGTTGGATATCAGACAAATATGGTCTCAACTGGCAAATTATGTTTCAGGAATGATGCGAAACAACCGCCAATATCACCCCCTGTCTCCTCTTTGCCAATGCCAACTTTGGAAAAGCTGAAAAAGCATTGAACCTCTACACTTCCCTTTTCAAAAATGCATCCATAGAGCATTGTCAGAAATATCCTGCAGGTGAACACGAATGAAAAATTCTCTACTCTGAGTGCACGCTCGATGGCTCTCATCTTATCCTCATGGACGGACCTGGGTCACATGATTTTGTCTTCAATGAAGCATTTTCTCTCATGGTCGATTGTGCTAATCAGGCAGAAGTCGATCATTTCTGGAACGGTCTCATCGCAGACACAGGAGAAGAAAGTCAGTGCGGCTGGCTCCGAGATGCCTGCGGAGTTTCTTGGCAAATCGTCCCAAAAGCACTGGGTGAATGCATGACTCGTGATGCTTCAGGGAATGTCATGAAAGCTATGCTCGGAATGAAAAAGCTGATCATAGCAGATCTGGAAAAGGCTGTGAGCTAAGAAATATTTTTAAACCACTTCTTCGCACTCTCCCTCCGATGGGGACATCCGGGCCAACAACACGGTCGTTTTTTTCCTGCTCGTAAATCTTCACAGAGACGGCAGATGTGTTCCATTCGTGTTTCAGGTTTTTTGACAATTGTTACCCAGCAGATCCACTCGTTTCGAGCGAGTGGCGTAAGGTTATTCCAAACTGCAACAAGTTTTTCATCCAGAAGAAGGACATCACACATATCATCTGGAATATCATGGACAACACCGGGAAGAAGAGGGAGTTTTTCAGGGAGCATATTGTGTTTATGCTTCCATTGTATTCACTATCATACAATTATGCAATATATGTCACTGCTCCAGTGAATCACTGTTTGGTGAAGATAAGAAACCCTACATCAAAAAACTAAAAAAGTCATTGAAAAACTCGAATGCAGAAATGTGCATACTACAAGAAAAATATATGAATTAATGGGTAAAAAATAAAAAGACAAGCATCCTCATTTTGCTCCAAGATAAGAATGGCTAGAATAGAATTGTTTTTACTTTTAATACCTTTACTATGAAACCTACCTATATTGATGCGTTTGTTCTCGTGATAAAAAAAGATAAAGTCGCAGCCTACAAAAAGATGGCAACAGATGGTTGCAATATGTGGATAAAAAATGGTGCGCTCTCCTACCGAGAATGCATAGGTGATGATATCATACCAAAAACTGAGAATGGTATGTCGTATCTGGGTTTCCCTGCTCTCACTCAACTCCAAGACGATGAGACAGTATGGTTTTCATACATTGAATATGACTCAAAAGAACATCGTGATATGGTCAACGAAAAAGTCATGGCAGAATGGGGAGAAAAAATGAAAGAACATCCTGAGTTAGCACAAGAATGTACAGAGGTGATGAATATGCAGAAATTTTCATGTGGAGGATTTCGTATCGAGGTAAGTAACTAAATTCTATGCAGACTTTTACCTCTGTTTGCAAATATATCTCATCTCAACCAATTGAATATCAGGCGAATCTGATAAAAATCCAACAACTCATCCGTGAGACTGCACCAGATGCAGTCGAGTGAATCAGCTACGGTATGCCTGGATATAAATACTGTGGAAAACCTCTTGTATACTTTGCTTGCGCAAAAAAACATATCGGATTTTATCCGACACCCTGACCAATAGAGCATTTTCAAAAAGAGCTCACCAGATACTCAACCAGTAAATGAGCGATTCAGTTTCCATACAGTCAAGAATTCCCATTCGCACTTGCGAAAAAAATCATACAATTTCGTATGTCAGAAATTATTTCTTAATTTTTCTATGAAAAAAACAGCGCACATCATTCTCAAAATCCTCATGAGTCTCATGCTGATAACTCCTATTCTCGGCTCTCTCGGTATATTCCCAGAACCAACTCGAGATTTGTATAAAACTGATCAGGCCTTTGCGTTTATTCAAGCAATTATGGATTCGTACATTACATGGGGTATGGCAATTACATGCATTCTGACCGTTACCTGTCTGTGGTCACGTCGCGAAGCACTCGCGATGCTTTTGATTCTCCCTATCACAGCAAATATCATAGGTTTTCATGCCTTTCTCGATGGGGGGCTTCTCACCGCTGGTGCAATTATGGGTAATATCCTGCTCCTTATAAACATATACTTTTTGTGGAACTACCGTTCACAGTATCAGACCATGCTTACCGCAAGAAAAAAATAATCTCGTCCAATTTCTACTATGACTCAACTTACGGTCTCAATTGGTATTCACGCTCCGATCGAAAAAGTTTGGGAAGCGATTTGGAAACCAGAAGATATCATACATTGGTGCTTCGCCTCAGATGATTGGCATTGCCCAAAAGCCATCGGAGAAGAGCCGAAAGTGGGAAACATTTTTACCAATACTTTGCTGCGAAGGATGGGAGTTTTTCTTTTGATCTGACAGGAAAATATGATGAAGTGATTCCTCATAAAAAAATCGTCTATACGATGGGTGAAATGAAAGAATATTTTCTCGATGCCGGACGAAAAGTCACTATAACTTTTGAAAAGCTATCTGATAGAGTCTTCGTCACCGAAACGTTTGATGCAGAAGAAGTACACTCCCATGAAATGCAGATTGCTGGCTGGCAAGCAATTCTAGAAAATTTTAAAAAATATGTAGAAATGAGTAAAGATTGACTAAATTAATTTTATATTAAAATAATTTAATATGAGATTAACAAGTGTTATTTTAGCAGCTGGACACTGAACACGAATGAAGAGTATGACAGAAAGATTTGGAGTCCCGAAGCATCTTCTCCCTCTTTGAAATGGCGAAACACCAGTAGGACGGCTTGCTCGGCAACTAAGAGAAAAATCGGATCGGATTATATGCCTTGTACAATCGGGGCAAGAGAGTATGTTCCAAGAGCGTCTACCAGATGTTGAAATCCTATCGTCGCGATCAAATTGAATACCTTTCATTGATTCACTAAAAACACTCCACAAAAAAGCAAATATTAGCGGAGACATGACTTTGTTTACAACGGGAGATCTTGTTTTTGACGATCATGTCGTAGAAAGCTCAATTGCGGAGATCAAAGACCCTCACAATACCTATCTCTTTACGCAGGAATGAAGACATTGGTATCGTATTCATATACGATTCTTTTGCACACCAAGACAAAGAATCGACACCATCATGGCCCACCCGCCCCATTCAGAAAAAGTTCGAAATTTACTTTTTCCATTGATTCGTGCGTATGGTTACGATCTTCTGCGGGCAAGGATAAAAAGAAAAAATATTTCGTTAATAGCAAATCTCAATCGACCCGCTGATCTAGAACATGCACAACAAAAACTGACACAAAAATAATATTAATAATCTTTATATGGCTACTACAAATATCTACCTCAACTTTACCAATCAGTCAGAAGCCGCCCTTAATTTTTATCGAAGCATATTTGGTGTTGAATTTCACGGTCCGATCCATCGCATGGGCGATGGTCCTGCTGAGATGAGTGCTCAAGTTCCCGAAGAAGCAAGAAATCTCGTCATGCATGCAGAAATCATTCTTCCTGGAGGACTTCGTCTTATGGCTACTGATGTTCCGGAAAGTATGGGTTTCAAGCTGAACCCGGGAAATAATGTCCACATCTCCCTCCATCCAGATAGTCGTGAACAGGCCGATGAATGGTTTGGTAAACTCTCTGAATGAGCCACAATAGATATGCCAATTCAGGATGTTTTCTGGGGTGCCTATTATGGCTCGCTTCGTGATAAGTTTGGCATCCAATGGATGGTGAATTTTGAAAAAAATAATATTGATACCGTAAATTCGTAGAAAGAGAATATATTTTCTCGACGGAAGAAAAAAGGTAGGTATACTTCGATCACCTTATCCTTTATTTTCTTTCTATGGAATGACTCAATTGGTGGGCTATCATAATTCTCACCGTGCTGGGTTTCATGTTCGGACATCTTTGGTTTGGAGCTATCTTTTGAAAGCAGTGGCAGCGTATTCACGGAATGATTTGAATGACTGAGGCTCAGAAGAAAAAAATGATGCAGGGTATATGAAAAATTATGGTCAGTGAGCTTGTGGTAACTTTTGTTATGATGATTGGCCTTGCATGCATTGTTCGAGCAGTTCCAGAATATTCTGGTGTACAAAATGCCTTTATGGTTTGGCTCGCGTTTGTTGTACCAATAAGCATATCAAATGTTATCTGGGGTAGTGACAAACGAGAAGATATGGTGACAAAGATTCTTATCACTGTTGGCTATAGACTTGTGCCTATGCTGGTTGCAGGATATGTATTTACACATTTCTAGTTCAGCTCATTTTTTTCAGATCTCCTGCTCGAGTTATCACAAAATGAATACATAGAAAATGCTGCTACTGTACCTTGCTGCATCTCTCTTGTATGATAAAATTCTATAAATATTGGGATAGGTATGAAAACTCTAACCCGAGAATTACAAACAGCACTGAGCCCATCCATGGCTCTACAATTGTTGGAGGAGTGAAACAAGAGATTTGTTAATAATTTAAAAGCCAATCGAAACCTCTTACAACAAGCAAATGAAACGTCGGAAAGCCAAAATCCATTTGCCATCATTCTGAGTTGTATCGATAGTAGAACATCGGCTGAGTTAATTTTTGATCAATGACTGGGTGATATATTTAGTGTTCGAATTGCCGGAAATATTCTTAACGAAGATATTTTGGGCAGTATGGAATTTGCCTGTAAAGTTTCTGGAGCTAAAATTATCGTTGTGTTAGGGCACACTAAGTGTGGAGCGATCCAAGGAGCCTGTGATCATATTGAGATGTGAAATCTAACCGCTCTACTTACAAAAATACGACCAGCAATTGAGGATGAAACTGCAATAAAAGAAAATCGGACTTCCAAAAACTCGATCTTTGTAGAAAATGTTGCAGCGATTAATGTCAAGAGAACAGTGAAGGGAATAATGGAGAGAAGTACTATACTGAAGGAAATGATTGAAAGTGGTGAGATTTGAATCATTGGAGGTATGCATGATATAAAAACATGACAAGTGCACTATTTTCCTGAAACAAACTCTCTCACTTCATAGAAAATCAGGCATGCTACACTCCGGTGACAAAACTTGTAAACCACGTTATTCCCTAACCTCTTCTTTATGTCTTTCCTCTCCAATCTCGAATGGCGCTATGCTGCCAAAAAATTTGATGCAACTAAAAAAGTATCAGATACAGATCTCGAAAAAATCACAGAAGCTATCCGTCTCACGCCGACATCATTTGGTATGCAACCCTATCATTTCTATATCGTGACAAACCAAGAGAAAAAAGATGCTATACAAGCTGCTTCTTGGAATCAACCACAAGTCGGAACATGTTCACACCTCATCGTCATGTGTGCGAGAAATGATTTCGTAGCTCTGAAAGATGAGTATTTCTCTGACCTCCTCAACTCATCACCAGTATCTGAACATTCCCGGATTCTCGCCTACAAAACTCTTATAGAAGAAAAGAGGACACATTATTTCACTCTTGAATGGGCGAAGAAACAAGTCTACATCGCTCACGGATTTGCACTCGCTGCATGTGCTGAACTCCAGATTGATAGCTGCCCCATGGAAGGATTCGACGCTGCTGCTGTGGCAAAAATTCTGGACGTCCCCAGTCATCTCGATGTCGCCGTGATGCTCCCCATCGGTTATCGTGCTATCGATGAACATGCACGACCAAAATTTCGATTTACAAAGGAGAAATTGTTTACAGAAATGAAATAATTTCACTCAAAAAAATACGAGGAATGCAGGGCATTCTTTTTTTATGCCTATCATATTCTTACGATGGCACTCCCCGCGTCTTCCATAGCTTTCTCCTTATTGTCTTGATTATGGTATTTCCGAGGAGAAGTCAGAAAAATAAGGTCATAGTTTGTGTTATAGTTGATAGTGGTATATCATAAAAATATGAATAGAGAAGTAGCCTGGTTACAAGACATAACTCTCAACTATACAACCCTTTCCGACGAAATCACCACTGATGTTCTGATAGTTGGGGGTGGGATATTATGATTGTCCCTCGCTCATCATGTTGCAGACCATCTGGATACAGTTATTATCGAAAAAGATTTCATCGGATCTGGGTCAACAGGAAGATCCGCTGGCATGCTCACCTATGAAGTTGAGTGAGCAACTATACAAGAGCTGATTCATACTCTGTGAATAAGAAAAACAGAACTCTATATAGATGCTCATAGAAAGGCTCAAAAGAAAATTGCTACACTTATAAAAAAGAAAAATATACCCTGCGAAAGTCACGTTGATGAGACTTTTTTGATAGATGTACGTGAAAAAAATATCGAAAAAACTGAGCAAGATAGATGAGAGAGAATGAGGATTCATTGGCATACACATATGTGTAAAAAGAATACTGAAGGAGGTATACGATTTCTAAAAAAAATAAAAACAGGAAAGACTCTCTGCATTCATCCTCTGAAATTCATTCAATGATTTGCTCATGTCCTCTCAGAGAGATGATGTCATATATATGAGCACACTCCATATATCCGTATGAGAGGTAATACTGCCTATACACCCCAAGGCATTATTCATTTTAAATACATCATTTTCGCTCGCGGGAACTATGATAAAAAATTGTTAAATAAACACCTAGAGACTTCGATAGGCATCACGAATCCTATTCCACTATGAGAACAAAAAAAACTTTGAATATACCACGAAAATTTCATAGGAGATAATCTCTACCATTCTTTTGTCTACGGAAGAATGACGAAGAAAGGAGAGCTTCTTCTGGGATATGGTGATACGTTAACCACTAAGAAAGCATCCAGACAATGATATATCAACCCCCACCATCAATCAGTCTTGGAAAGATTTTTAAATAAGTATTTTCCTCAGCTCCACTTTCGTTTTCTCTGGACGGAAGTATATAGCCTGTTTCATGGAAAAATACCTCATATTATTCGAAATAAAAATATATATTATGCCGGCTGAGCTGGGCTCCAACTCACTTCTTTTGTGTTGAGTTCAGTTATTTGAGCAGATATCTTGAAAAAATACACCCCCCTGAAATTTCTCATTCGTAAATAACAAGGTCAAGTTAGACTATAATCTCAAACCCTTCCTCCGTCACGATACCACAGTGTTCTTCCTGAACACCGATGTTACCATCTTCCATACAGATAGCGTGTTTTCCTGTATCAAAAATATGTCGTGTGGAAAAACCCACAATTGGCTCAATGGCGATATACATACCAGATTTCAGACGCTCCCCACTCCCCTTTTTACCAAAATTATAGATATCAGGCTTTTCATGAATTTGTGTCCCAAGACCGTGTCCCGTGAGTTCACGGATAATATGAAACCCTCCTTGTGTAACTGTCGTTTCAATCGCAGAGCTAATATCGCCCACAAAATTCCCTGCCTTTGCCTGAGCGATACCGGCTAATAAGGCTTGTTTAGCGACTTCAATACAGCGAACATGTCTGGGATTTTTTGGTTCGCCAATAATAATAGTAGTGGCAGCATCCGTCAGATATCACTTATACCGAATACCATAATCCACTTTGACTACATCACCCGATTCAAAGGGTATGTCCATTGGCACCCCGTGGACCACCACATCATTCACGGACAAAATAATATTTGCCGGATAATGGTATTGTCATAAAAAAGCAGACTCAACACCTTTTTCTCATTGTATCTTTTTGATCCATTCTTCTATCTGTACTCCTGTACACCCAACAGATAAGAATCATGACAAAAAAAGACGATCAATAATTTCTCGATGGATTTTTCCAGCGTCTCGCAAAATATTGCGAAGCGATGCCTCGTGGACGATCATAATAAGATTATACTTGCTTTCTTCGTGTCTCCAAGTCTAGAATACGATCCAATGAACGAGCCACAAAAATGCGACCAGAATAAGAGATACTCTCACTATACGGACCGTCTCTGCAAACAAATCAGAGGTCATGCGAAAACGCAGAATCCAGAGAAGGGCAGCATAAAGAATGCCAAATATTAGAATCATCCCCCATGAAAATTGTGCCCCAATCCACATAATAAATGTTACGAGCACAGTAGCAAAAACGGTAGCGATAAATGTCTGAGAAAACGCTCGAAAGAGAGACGTATGAAGTTGTGTCAGAATGAGAAACGTACCAAGTACAAATCCACTCAGAAGAAAAACAACGATATTGCTATACGGCTCTTGAACCACGCTAGAAAATGCTTCAGGAAGAGAATCAAATATCAATCGCATCAAAAATAAGACAAGAGCAGCGACAAAAAGAGTGCTAATAAGCGTCAAAAGAGTTACTAAAATACTGGTCAACCAACCGAGCGCTTTCCACAAAGTAATAAAGAAAAACAAACCGATGATACTACCGAACACCAGAGACGTCAGTGAATCAGTAAAAAATGATACTATCCAGGCAATCCCAAGAACAATAGCTCCAGCAAGAAGTATTTTGATAATTGACTTGAAAAATGAAACAGGAGCATCATTACGTTCAGCAAAAAATGAAAAGAGAATAGCAACAAAAAACATAATACCGAGAAGAGTCCCCGTCCAGAAAAGAGGTTGACTCCGAAAAGATTGCAGAGAAGAATCTATAACATCTCCAAACGATCACCATACACCAGAAACACGAGGTGAAGATGCTCATGAAACAAGAACTCATTCGATGTACGTGTTTCATTGTGCATCTACTCCATTTCCCTTATTCATTCAAAACCCTTCTGAAGAAACATCTGGTATAATTTTACCCGCATAAAAAACATGTCTACCATCACGAGCATACAGGCTTTTCTCCAGAACTTCAAAACTTCCAGAATCAGCATCTGGGATAACAGATCCACGAAAAAAAACATGCCCAGAATCTTGTGAGTAATCCTTGGTAAGAATAGTAAATGTGTCTTTATCGGCGTCAACAATACGACCCTGCGGACCATAAATATGCTGTGCATCTTGCGCATATCAGTGTTCAGCAGAAATAATCGTAAATGTTTTCATGTCAGCTCCTTTTACGAGAGATCCTCTTTGAAAAATATTGTGCGTATCACGCGCAAATTGCCCCCCGAGAACAGTAAAAGTACTGTATTCAACCACTGGTATCTTTTGCCAAGCTGATTTATCCGCATTTACTGCATATACAAACTGATCATCTCGGGCATAGAAATCATTGAGAATAATCAGATTTTTGTCATTTTCCGGAACCTGGGGACGGACAACTGGGGATTTCACTGGATCCCGATGTATTGGCGTTGCTGAGGAAGCAAACACACATCCAAGAGAGGAAAACAAAGCAAGAGACAGAATCAAAATTTTTCTCATAAAGATATATTATAAAATATACTAGATATTAAATATATAGATTTATAGGGATTGTCAAATTTTTCAGGGTGTCCTTCTCGGAAAATACTTATACTTTGCTCCATGAAGAATTTTATCCTATTTTTGCGCCATAGCATTGGTCTACGGAGTCCTCTACGACGTGTGTATCACTGGCTACGTTGATGGATAGCATTTCTCTTATCCGGAAACCCAGCTCGAACAATGTATGTTATAGGAGTCACTGGAACAAAAGGAAAAACAACCACATCCACTCTCATAGCACAAGCCCTAGAAACCTCGGGGAGAAAAGTAGCACTCATATCCACAGCTCAAATATGGATCAATGGTGACAGGAAAGAAAACGATTCAAAAATGACCATGGATAGTCCATTTAAACTCTGGAAAATCATACGCAAGGCTCTTCTGGAAGGAGTGACTCATCTCGTACTCGAAACATCAAGTCATGGCATATACTACTTCCGAAATGTTGGCATCCGATACAATATCGTAGTGCTCACAAATATTTCTCAGGATCATCTAGATCTCCATGGAACAATGGAGCATTATGTAGCAACAAAGTCTCGTATTTTTACAGCAGAAAAAAACAAAATCACTGTACTTCCAAAAGATGACCAATATTTTCCCCAATTTTTAAAAAAAACCGGACCAGAGACAGTGACGTATAGTATGAAACAGCCCGCTACCTATCAAACTCGGGCTCTGAAAACAGACGAAAACGGCACAGAAATGGTTATTAAATCACCACTTCCCCCCGAAGAAGCCCACATTACTTCAAAACTCGTTGGTGTTTTTAATGCCGAAAATATGCTTGCAGCCTACACGACACTGCGATCAATTGGAATAGAAACAACGGCAATACAAAAATGATGGGAAAACTTTACTGGAGTCCCCGGAAGGATGGAGCCCATACCTAATGAGCACAATATTGCTGTTATTGTTGATTATGCACATACAGAAGCAAGTCTGGAAAATGTCCTCACTACACTCGCGCAAACAAACAAACCCATTACTCTTGTCTTTGGGGCTACAGGTGACCGAGATAAAACCAAGAGACCCAAGATGGGCGCCGTTGCCCATAATCTTGCCAAAAGAATAGTCCTCACAGACGACGACACCTATACCGAACCATCGGAAGAAATTATCCGTATGGTCCAACAGGGAATTCCCCGATCTTTGGGAGATACTTTTCAGATTATTCCAGATAGACGAGAGGCGATATATTGGGCTATCATGCGAGCCGAAGTGGGTGATATCGTTCTTATTGCCGGCAAGGGTTGTGAAACAGTACAAGTGACACAATCATGACCGATACCCTGGAGTGATAGAAAAATCGCAGAAGAGATACTAGAAAATAAAGAAAAGTCTTTACTCCTTTAGGCGACAAAATTGTCCTTCTTCCAGTGTATATTTTTGCATTTCCTGGACAGGCCATACAATAATTTCAATCTTGCTTTTCGCTATTTTTATGGAGTTTCCAAAAGTATACACCCCTCAAGAATTCGAATGAATTATTGCCCGCATGTGGGAAAAAGAAGGCCTCTTTGCGCCGAAAAAATCTCGCACTGGGAAAACATTCTATATCCCCTTGCCTCCGCCAAATGTCACGGGAGTGCTCCATACAGGACATGCTCTTATGCTTGCTCTCGAAGATGTGATGACTCGCTATCATCGGATGAAAGGGGACGAAACTCTCTGGGTGCCAGGTACTGATCACGCTGGTATTTCGACACAGAACGTGGTCATCAAAAATCTTTCAAAAGAATGAATCAAAAAAGATGATCTCGGTCGAGAAAAATTTCTAGAAAAAGTCTGGGAATGGAAGGATCAATGCCATGGAACAATTACGAGTCAAATGCGCATGATGGGGGCCAGTGTTTCATGGGATCATGAACGTTTTACCCTCGATGAATCCAACAATAAACTTGTCACTGATACATTTGTAAAACTCTACGAAGATGGGATCATCTACCGAGGGGAATATATGGTGAACTACTGCCCAAAAGATAAAACCGTAATATCAAAATCAGAAATAGAGTATCGAGAAGAGTCCGGATTTTTGTACGAAGTAGCCTACTTTGTTTCTGGTGCCGATAAAGAACTCATCGTAGCAACAACACGACCAGAAACTCTGCTTGCAGACCAAGCAATCGCTGTACACCCAAAAGATAAACGATACAAAAAACTTATTGGTAAAACCGCAATCCTTCCGATTGCTAATAGAAAAATTCCCATCATTGCCGATGAAATGGTAGATATGGATTTTGGTACTGGTGCCGTAAAAATTACTCCAGCACATGACCCGAATGATTTTGAAACTGCCAAACGCCACAATCTTCCTCTCGATTATAGAGTCCTGGATAACGATGGGGTTATGATGAAGCACACAGGTGTTTTTGCTGGAAAAACAGAATTACAAGCCCGCGAATTGATCGTCGATATGCTACGCGGGAGAGGGAATCTCATGAAAACAACACCACATATATCCCAGGTTGGTTATTCTCAACGGGGTGGAGTACGCGTCCAAACAATTGTTTCAACGCAATGGTTCGTCGATAGCAAAAAGTTAGCAGAAAAAGTCATGAACGGATGGGCAAAAAAAGAATTTGAGATTATCCCAGCTCGATATGGAGAAATATTTGAAAATCTCATGAACAACCTACATGAATGGTGCATCAGTCGACAGCTCTGGTGGGGCCACCAAATACCTGCTTATTATGACAAAAAGACCGGTGATCTCCTGGGTGTCACAGCAGATCCAAGTAAGATTATCAAAAAACATTGAGCCGAGAATGTCGTACGTGATGAAGATGTCCTGGATACGTGGTTTTCCTCGGCTCTTTGGCCATTTGCGGTATTGGACTGGAGTTTTGAAGATCCAGGAAAGCTCTTTCAAAAATTCTATCCCGCCCAGGTCCTGGAGACATGACACGACATACTGCTTTTTTGGGTAGTACGTATGCTCCTCTTCTGATATGGATTAACAGGGCAAACACCATTCAAAACTGTCTATCTCCATGGCCTTGTAACTGATGATCAAGGACGAAAGTTTAGTAAATCTACCGGAAACGGTATTGACCCAATCGAGGTAATAAAGGATTATTCCGCTGACGCCCTCCGTCTCTCACTGATTGTCGGAAATACACCCGGAAATAATTTGCGCTTCAGCATGGATGTTGTCAAAAATAATCAGCTCTTCCTGAATAAACTCTGGAATGTCGCACGTTTTGTCTGGATGAATGTGGGGGAAGGAAAAGATACAGAAACAGACATGAAAAAACTCGAAACAGTGCTCACAAAAAATTGGAGCAAACTCCTCGACTATGAGCGATGGATACTCACGCGTCTCAAACGAACTATGACAGATGTGACACGTGGAATGGAGGAATATGAATTTTCTATCATGGGTGAAAAATTAGTTTCATTTACACGTGATGAATTTGCTGATTACGCTATTGAATGCTTCAAACTCTCAAAAGACGAATCAAAATACGGTAAAGAAGTCATGATGTATACCCTCCTCACCCTCCTCACCCTCTGGCATCCCTACATTCCTTTTGTAACCGAAGCCCTCGCCGGTATTCTGACGCCAAAAGCAACGATGATTGATTCAGAATGGCCTGAATGTGACTTTGATACAGACGAAGAAAGTGAAGAATTGATAAAATCCGTTTTTGAGGTTGTAAAAACTATTCGTATTATCCGCTGAGAGAGGAAAATCAAACCCGGGGAGCTCGTGAATGTCGTTATCTATGCTAATCCTCGTGATCGTACCACACTAGAGCGAAATATAGCACTCATTGCTGGTCTCGGAAAAGCACATGAAGTGACTTTCACCCTTACAAAAGACAATCTTTCCCGTGAAATATACACCTATGGTATGGCAGGAGAAATAGAGGTTTTTGTTGATACGAGCACGTGTAATCATGATGATGATATAGAGCGTCTCGAGAAACTCATCGCAGAAAAAGAAGATTATGTCCGCAACCTAGAGATAAAACTGATGGATCAGAGCTTCGTCGGTCGTGCTCCAGAAAATGTCATCCGTCTTACCCAAGAGAAAAAGGAAGTTACTCTGCGACAAATCGAGAAAGCAAGAGAGGAATTAAGACAATATAAAGCGTAATAAATAACATTTTTAATTAAAACTCATAATTCCTCATTATGAAAATAAAAACTCTCCTGATTACCGGAGTCACCTCATGATTTTGAAAGGCAATTATGGAAAAATTCTTAACAGAATGACATAGAGTCATCGGTATCGCGAGAAGAGGAGAAAAATTGCGTGAAATACAGAAAAAATATGATTCGCAAGTTCACATGGTCGAGCTGGATATAACAAAAACTGATGAAATAAAGAATTTCTTTGGAGATTTACCTTTAGAATGGTTAGATATCGATATTTTGGTGAATAATGCTGGTCTCGCTCTCGGTGTCGAACCCACTATTACAGCAGACCTGAAAAATTGGGATACCATGGTCGACGTAAATATTCGAGGGCTCATCCACATGACCTATCACTATCTCCAATTGATGCAACCAAAAGATTCTGGACATATCGTAAATATTTGATCCACGGCAGCGGATTCTCCTTACCCTGGAGGAAATATTTATGGCTCAACCAAGGCTTTCGTACGACACTTTTCAAAAAATCTCAGAATCGAACTCCTTGGTACTCGAATTCATGTGACAAATATTGAACCAGGAAAATCTGAAACAGAATTCTCACTTGTACGTTTTAACGGCGATGAAGAACGAGCCAAGAAAGTTTATGAAGGGTATGATTTCATTCATCCAGAGGATATTGCTGAAGCTGTTTACTATGCTACATCCCAGCCTGAGCGAGTCAATATAGATAATATCGAGGTGCTCGGCATTAGTGAGGCACGGTGATGACTCAAAAATACGCCCATTATTAAGTAATATTTAAAGAATCTGAACGTTCCATGGTAGAAATATTATTTTAGCAATTTCATCAATTATTTCGGGTGATAATTGGTTTTTCATGATTATACTATGCTAAACATTAGAGATGAATTCAAATATATGTCCCATGAACAACTCCTCTCAGACATCAAAAAACTCGCCAATCCCAAGAAAGCAAAGGTATACCAACGATTTTTCAAAACAGGACCTGGGGAATACTGAGAAGGTGATATTTTCCTAGGACTCACGATGCCCCAGACTCGTACTCTTGTGAAAAAATATACTCCTCAACTTTCGCTCGAGGATGTCGATACACTCCTCGCGAGCCCCTATCATGAGGTACGTATGACATGAGTTTTAGTACTCGTTTATTTTGCTCAAAGAAAGATCTATCCTCTCGAAAAATTAGCCGATTTCTATATCAGGCATGTTTCTGGTATCAATAATTGGGATCTCGTTGATGTATCAAGTGAGCATATCATGTGACCCTATCTTCATACCCTAACTCATAAAGAGCTGATTGATTTTATTAACCAATGTATCTCAAGTTCAAATCTCTGGGTCAATCGTATTATTGTCCTCGCGTCATTTCACGAGATCAAACAGGGTAACGCAAAACTCACTCTTTTTATCGCAAAAAATATGCTCACTCACAAACATGACCTCATTCATAAGGCTGTTGGCTGGATGCTCCGTGAAGTGGGGAAACGTTGTGATCTGGATGAATTACGAGATTTTCTCGATATCCATGCAAAAACTATGCCCCGAACTATGCTTCGTTATGCAATAGAAAAAATGCCCGCTTCTGAGCGGGCACGGTATCTACTGAAATAAAAGATACTTATCCCTGTACGCCATCAACCACTTTGGAAAGCCCTATCATATCAAAGATATACTTTGTCTTTGGATGGACCTTTCGAAAAGCAATTGTTTTCCCTTTTCTGTGTGTACGAGCAATAAATTCTGTGAGATAGGCCAAAGTTGTGGAGTTCGTGTAAGAAAGTCGAGAGAAATCGCAATTGATGTGTTGATAATCTTTTTTCTTCTCCATTTCATGAGAAAGATGTTCAAAAGCCTCATCAGCATTGGTTTCATCCAGTTCACCAGTAATGATCAGTTCCACATTATCACGGTATTGCTTTCGCACTTGAATTGAATATGGTGTATGAAATACGGACGCAGCCATAGAGGAAAAGTGAGAAAGTAAAAAACTTTACGAACATATTATGAATTATATTTTACATTATGTCAAGTTTTAATTTTAAATACATTCATAATTCTGATGACTCTCACTCACCCTCAAGTGAGAATAAAAGCTTTTGGCAATCACCTCTTTGGATAAACATACTCACCAAAACCAATCAGGCAGATATAATAGTAGGATCAAACGATAGAACACAGATAGTAATAGAACGACGAAAAATATGGGGAAAGTATACCGGGCTCTATATTCTGGGTGTGAATCCAGACGTCCTAACAAAAGAATTTCTCCAGGAGCTGAGAGAAATAGTCCTCACACCAACAGACCTCTTTCTCCAGATAGAGCCACTGGCATCGCAAGCAAATTATACTTTTCTTTTTGAGTTTTTTCAGAAAAATGCAGCACCCTTTCGGCGTTTTATAGAACCGGTAACCGCTCTTCTCAATCTCACTACTCCGGAAACTGAACTTATGGCGAGCTTTACGGAGAAAGGACGGTACAATATCCGTCTTGCACAAAAACGCTGAGTCACAACACGATGGGTAAGATGATGAGATGTATATCAGGGGAAGACATACTGAGAAGCTTTTTTTGATCTTCTTGATGAAACAACGAAGCGTGATGGCTTTTCACATAATTCACTCACCTACTATCAACATTTCATAGAAGCACTTGAATCATATAAAGCAGGATGATTGCTTATAGCAGAAAAGGAAGGAAAACTTCATGCAGCAGGCATCTTTGCCTACTGGGGTAACACAGCTATCTACTACTACGGTGCTTCCTCAAGCGATACCACCCTTCGTCGTGATATGGCAACCTATCTCCTTCAGTGGGATGCTATTCGAGAAGGAATACAACGTGGATGTACGACGTATGATTTTCTCGGTATTTCTGCAGATGGAAAATGAAAATTAGCAGGTGTCACAGAATTTAAGCTGCGATTTAATCCTGAAAAAAAACACTGGATGAAAGAACAAGTGATCATTTTTAAACCTGTAACACTCTTTTTACTTCAGTACATGAGCCGCATCAGAAAATTATTTCGCTAGATGATACCCCCTGATGTTCTCGATGCGTTCTCGCTCCCGCACAATGCTGTACCACTTCCCGGCGGTCAAAAAAACTCTTGGAGGGCGGGGGATAGCGTTCTCAAACCCCACGAAGAATCATACGAATGAATCTCTCGTATGGTAAATCAATTGAAACCAACCAATTTTCGTGTTTCTTATCATAAAAAAAGTCTTTCTGGAGATTTTACCTACAAAGGTTGGTGATGTACAGAATTTCATGAGGGCCACGAAGTAACAGGAAAAATAGAAGAAAAATACACAGTTTCACTGGCTCTTCACGATGCATTTTCAAAAATTCAGAAACCATCAAACTGGCATCCGAGTGATTCTCCGTGGTCACGAGCACATCAATTTGTTTGGCAAGAAAGAGCATTACCAGCAAATATTCATCCCAATATATACGCAGAGATAGACGAGGTTACTTATCGTCTTCATCCAATAACTCTTACTCATCAGATAATTCACGGAGATTTGTGTGGAAATATACTCTTCCATGAGACACTCCCCCCACTGGTTATTGATTTTTCTCTCGACTATCGACCACGAGAATATGCGGAAGCTATTTTGATCGCGGACTCGATTGCCTGGGAAAATGGTGGGGATGAAGCTCTCACGCTTCTTCCTCCGAATTCAGAACAAATATTACTCAGGGCATGTCTTTTTCGACTCGCTACAAAGGCTTTTCTCAGGCCCAATGATTATGAGTCATTTCAACAAGAAGCAGCGGGGTATAAAAAAATCCTCAAAAAATTACTTACGTAATTTCCGTATCTCCAGTATCCATCGTTCTTGATCAGCAAGAGTATATGTGAGAGCTTTTGTAAGAAGCATGCCCCGATTTTTAGCAAGTTGCTGACCATCATTCCATTCTTCTTCTGACGACTGCTTATATACCCAAGCACAACCATCTATTTTGAGAAGAGGCTTAATCCACGTAAAAAGATCATCAATATAGGCAGCTGCTCGTGTGACAACAAGGTCAAAATGATCACTCGTTGTGGGGGTTCCATCCATAAAAATTATACCGTTTTTGTTGTGCTTCCTTTCTTCTTTCATCGTTGCAGACGTGAGGTCCTGAACCCTCCCCCACTGTGCCGTGACATTGGTAAGACCCAAAGTCACTGCAAATTCACGAACACAATCGACTTTTTTTCGTGTTGCATCGAGGAGAGTGAAATCATGCTGCGGAAGCATGATTGCCAATGGTAATCCTGGAAATCATCCACCCGTTCCAAGATCAAGGATCTTGAGTTTTTTATCTCAAAACTGTTCAAAGAGCGGAAGGGTAATGAGGCTATCTTGAATATGTTTCTCCCAAATGCTTTTTTCATCACGAATGGCGGAAAGATTGATATGCTGATTTTTCTCGGAAAATAAAGAAACAAGTTTTTTCAATTCAGGAACAGAATTATATTGCATGTGTGCATTTTATTTATTTTTTTCTATTCAGTAACTTTTTTTCTTAATAAAGACCATCTTTGGAAAAGAGTTTTAACAGGATCGGGAAAACTATCATCCTGCAAATATAAATCTAGAGAAACTCCTATTTTCCCTGTGAGTTCTTCTAATAAAATAACAGCCGCATCATCGTTTGAAGGAAGTAAATCATTATATTCTGCCAAGACTCATAAACGACGTCTTAATTCCTCTGGATTGGGGCGACTATAACAATGTGCTACTGTCTGTCGAGCTCGGTGTGCCAGATCTAATCTATGTTCTTGAAGAATAAGGCTCATTGCTCTTCTTCGGGCTAATAGGATTTCTTGATTCAATTCATCACAGGGTACTGTAGCAAGCAAAAATAATTTTGCTTCGTATCAACTAGAAAAATCCGTATCAACACTATTTACTGTATCCATAAGTTAAAAAGAGAAATAAAAAACTCCCCCGTACAAAGCGGAGGAGTGAAAGTGCGTTTTGGTTACTTCGCGCTAAACAACTCTTCCGCAGGACCGGAGGAGAAGAAGAGCAAGAAGAAGTGATCTATGTTGACGCATAAGTGCATTGTATAGAAAAAACCTTTTTGTCAAAATTAACGTACGACGCCGGCAATTAATTCCCGCATATTTGGGTATATTTCCTGATCATGCATATCTCGTACTTGATCGATGGTATGCCATCAAAATGCAGAAATTTCTGCAGAGTCGACTGTGACCGTTCATGAAATGTAGTGCGCAAGAAAAAATTCTTCGTATTTTCGCTGTGGTCAACGTTCGTTTTCATATTCAATCACCTGGACTCTTACTGGAGCAGGAAGTGACTGTATATAATCCTGGCGATAAATAGTCACCAATCCAACTATTTCTATAACAATATCCAGTTCTTCTCTCACTTCCCGCACAAAGGCTTCTTGAAAAGTCTCACCCGCTTCTACGTGTCACCCGGGGAGTGTCCAGGGCTTCTGTGAACCATGCTTTACCAATAAAACCAGACCATCATGATTGGTAATAATACCACGGGCAGAGTATTGGAGGGGAAGGTGTTTCATACTATCATTTTCGTCATTTTCTCTATAATGCAACTACCCTAGATTTTCTCAGATGAAAAAAACTAAAACTATTGCCCCAAAAGTAGCCAATAAATGAGGATACCAAATCCAAGACACTTGGTTTCATAGAGCAAAAGCAGCTGGGTATAGAGCTCGGAGTGCTTTTAAATTATTACAAATTCAGGAACAGATACAGGTAATACGACATCACGATATCGTTCTCGATCTCGGCTGTGCACCAGGAAGTTGGCTACAAGTGCTGGCAAAAATAGTAGGACCCGGTGGACATGTACTTGGCGTTGATATACAAAAAATTGATCCCCTTGCACAGGAAAATGTAAGCACTGTTGAAGGAGATATGACTCAGCCCGAAACACATGTTAAAATTCATACATTTCTCGAAAAAATTCATCTTCCCTCGTTTCACGTTATTACCTCTGATGTCGCCCCAAAAACAACGGGGAGAAATGATGATGACCAATACCATAGTGCCACTCTCTGTCTGGAGGTCCTGAAAATTGCCGACAAATTTTTGTGTGAATGATGAAATATCATTATGAAGATATTTACTGGAAGAGATACATCCTGAGTCCTCTGACAAGCCAAGATGCGCTTCAAACGTATCCAGTGCATCAAACCCGCCGCATGCCGTGACCGAAGTTTTGAAGAATACATTGTATGCCAATGATTTCTAAAAAACCCTCACCGATAAGTGAGGGCTTTTTGAATCATAAAAAACTATTCGTCTTCTTCTTCAAATTTCACACCACGCTCGGCACGGATTTTCTCTGTAATACTTGCTGGAACAGCAGAGTAATGAGAAAATTCCATTGCATATGTTGCACGCCCCTGAGACATGGAACGAAGAGAAGTAGAGTAGCCAAACATTTCAGACAGTGGGATGAAACACTGAATGATCTTTGCCATACCTCTATCTCCCATTTCATTGATTTGACCTCGTTTTCAGTTTACATCACCCAAAATGTCTCCCATATATTCTTCTGGAGTATTGATCTCGACTTTCATGATTGGTTCGAGAAGAATTGGTTTTGCCTTTTTAGAAGCTTCTCGGAAACACTTACTCGCTGCAATACGGAAAGAAAGTTCATTGGAGTCCACATCATGGTACGAACCAAATGTCAGTGTGGCTTGTACATTCACCAAAGGATAACCAGCAATCACTCCTCGTGCATAAGCAGCATTGAGACCTTTTTCAACACCAGGAATAAATTCGCGTGGAATAACTCATCCAGTAATCTCATTGATAAAGTGATTTTCTTCTTTGTATTCCTCTGGTTCCGCCTTACGCATTTCTTCGGTAATAGGCTCAAAGCTAATAACAACATGACCAAATTGTCCTCGACCACCTGTTTGTTTCTTGTAGATTTGCTCTTGATCTTTAACAGCCTGAGTAATCGTTTCACGGTAAGCAACTTGCGGTGCACCGACATTACATTCTACCTTGAATTCACGACGCATACGATCAACGATAATATCGAGGTGAAGTTCTCCCATACCAGCGATAATAGTCTGACCAGTCTCGCTATCAGATCGGATACGGAATGAAGGATCCTCTTCAGCAAGCTTTCCAAGAGCGATACCCATTTTTTCTTGATCAGCCTTTGATTTTGGCTCAACAGAAACGGAAATAACCGGTTCAGGGAAATCAAGAGAAAGAAGTTTGATTGGGTGGGCTTTATCACACAAAGTATGCCCTGTTTTTGTTTCTTTGAGGCCGATAACCGCAGCAATATTACCCGCAGTAATTTCGGTGATTTCTTTACGGTTGTTTGCATGCATTTCAACAATACGTCCGATACGTTCTGACTCACCATTATTCGCATTTTGTACTGCCGTTCCTGATTTGAGCACTCCAGAATACACACGAACGAAAGTCAGACGTCCCACAAAAGGATCTGTCATGATTTTGAACGCCAACGCAGAAAGTGGCTCCGAATCAAGCTGTTTAAATTCTACTTTTTGTTCATCATTATCAGGATGTGTACCAGAAATTTTCCCCTCATTAATATCGAGTGGTGAAGGAAGATAATCTACAACCGCATCCAGTACTTTCTGTACACCTACATTTGCCAGTGCCGAACCACAGAAAAGCGGAAAGACATTTCCAGAAAGCACTCCTTTTCGGATACCGGATTTAATTTCAGCGACGGTGAGCTCTTCACCTCCTAAATATTTATTCATGAGTTCCTCATCCTGTTCAGCTGCTTTCTCGATCAACTCAAGACGGCATGACTCAGCACGAGCGCGCATATCTTCTGGGAAAGCACGTTCAATAATCTCCACTCCCATGTTTCACTTAAACTCAAACGCCTTCATCTCTACCAAATCAATAATTCCACAAAATTCATTCTCACGACCAATTGGGAGCTGCGCTCGAACAACTTTGTTACCGGCGAGACGTTTTTTGATAGATTCAAAAGTCATTTCATAGTCCCCTCCTGTCTTGTCCATTTTGTTGGCAAAAGCAATCCGAGGAACTCCATATTTATCAGCCTGTTTCCACACCGTCTCAGACTGTGGCTCCACACCTTGTGAACCATCAAAAACCACAATACCTCCATCAAGAACACGCATGGAACGTTCTACTTCAATCGTGAAATCTACGTGACCAGGAGTATCGATAATGTTAACATCATGACCATTCCATGCAGTTTTTGTCGCAGCAGCGGTGATGGTGATTCCTCGTTCTCTTTCTTGTTCCATCCAGTCCATGGTTGCAGCACCATCATGTACTTCACCAATTTTGTGTGTTTTACCAGAATAGAAGAGAATACGTTCTGTTGTTGTTGTTTTACCTGCATCAATATGAGCAATAATACCGATATTCCGGACTTTGCGCAGTCGGTCTTCAATAGCGGACATAAGAAAAAAGAAAAAATAAATTTATCCGCATACAGCGGAACAAAACATGAGCATTGTATAGAAAAAGAGGTGGAGTCAAGCATATATATCCTCCTCTAACTCATGGGATTTAAAAATGATTTGACATATTTTATATTATTTTATAGTAATCCAATGAACACTACTCTCGGTAATACCCTAAATGAAACTGGAGCCATAGAAAATCTTGTCCATATATGACAACACTATCCAAAACTAACCATGTGTATGGGGGCTCTATGCGTATTGGGTGTAGTATTTCGGAAAAAAATACTTGGATGCCTTATTGATCCCATACCAAAAGAAGCAAAGAGAGAGGCTGCAGATATTATTCGTGGACAATCACACACGGCATCTTTATTACAAAGATACGTTGACGAAAGATTTACATGGACTCTCGCAACCACATACATAGTCCAGTTATATGTAAAAAATAAATTATTCATAACACTCGAAAAAGATATTCATGACAAACTTCTCCTACGTTACCAGAGAGAAATGGCTGATCTCCGTGAAAAACAAAGAAAACGAATGAAGCTTTTTGGGACGATAAGTGGGCTTCAACGATAAGATTTAGTACCGATAGTTTTCCAGAAAATTTTTCTGAAATTTCTCGTATGAGTTATCGAGAATTGCCAATCGTGCCTGATCACATAAACGCATCAAAAATTCCGTATTATGCATAGATAAAAGTATCTGACCAAGAAGCTCATCAGCATGAAATAAATGACGGAGATACCCAAGAGTATAGTGCTCGCTCACGGAAGTTTCTAGACCCGGTAGGACAGGTATTGTATCTTCTGAACCATCCAATGTACTCCTATTGATTTTGATATACCCCTGAGAACTGTACACCTCTCCATGTCGTCCGAGACGAGTCGGCAAAACACAATCAAACATATCAATACCTCGAGCAATGCCTGCGAGTAAATCTTCTGGAGTTCCGACGCCCATAAGGTAGTGCGGTTTTTCGGGTGGGAGTTCCGAAGCGAGTATATCTAACACTCGGATCATGGCATCTTTTCATTCTCAAACAGAGAGTCAACCGATAGCTATTCCGCCCGTCGGGAGCTCACGCAAAAAACGCACAGACTCCAAACGAAGATCCTCATAAGTAACCCCTTGAACAATCGGAAACAACATTTGAGGATGGATTCCCTGTTCTCAACGTTTTTTCTCATTTATGTGCCACTGCTCTACGCATCGTTCTGCCCATCTATGAGTACGATCAAGGGCTTCACGAGCCCGAGATTTTGAGACACCTCCTGCGGCAACGTCATCAAACGCCATGATGATATCAGCCCCAAGTTGTGATTGAATATCCATCGCTCTTTCGGGGGTGATGTAATGTTTTGTGCCATCGAGGTGTGATTGAAATTCTACTCCTTCGTCATCAGTTTTTACGAGAGATCGTCCACTTCGAGTATTGCCCAACGAAAAGACCTGAAAACCTCCGCTATCAGTCAATATTGGTAACTCTACATTCATAAAACGATGAAGTCCCCCCATTTTCTCCACAATATCTGCCCCAGGCCGGAGCATAAGGTGGTATGTGTTACTCAGCATGATTTGTGTCTTCATCTGTGCTATACCTTCCCGAGTTATTCCCTTGATTGTCGCCGCAGTACCCACTGGCATAAAAACCGGTGTTTGTATATCTCAATGAGGAGTACGCATAACTCCAGCACGGGCACAATGATCAGTGGCAATCAGGGAAAAATGGAAAGAAGAAGTCGTCATACAGATTCAAAAGACAAAAAATACGTGAAGTCGAACTCCACGTATTATAGAAAAAAATCTCTATTATGCAGGAACTCTCTGAGGAGAAATTTCTTTATAAAATTTATAATATGCTGGATGGTTTTGTAGAAATTCATCATCCGTAGAGGAATTTATGGTTCCATCTTGACCTGAAACACCTATCGTTGCATATGTTTTGAATAAAGTCATATCAGCTGCAAGAGCAGTGCTTTCAGGCTCTTGTTGACGTCTGAAGCCCATATATTGAAAAAGGAGCCGACCAAAAAATTGTCTCTGCTCATTGGTTGAGAGACGTTCTCCAGCAGCAAGTAATTGAAGAAAAGATGTACGGTTTTGATACTGCGAAAAAATATGCATATAATGCCCACCTTTGACTTCATTTCATGGCTGCTCACTATAAGCTATAAGTGCGCCAATAAACTCAGGGAAATGCTGAATAACGGAGGCGATGGTTTCACTTGCGGCTAACTCCCAATCTGTTCGTTGAGCATATTCAGATGCAAGTGATAAAAGATTAACAGGAGAACTTTGTGTTTCTGAAATGTTTTCTCATGGAGCTTTTTCTATCATATAGAATATAAAGTAAATAAAAACAGGAGTATTATAACAATGTATTATATATTGTCAAAATTATTCTCCTCCTTTCACAAAGGTATATGCTGTACCCTGTTTCCCGGCACGAGCAGTACGTCCAATACGATGGATGTAATCTTCTCGTGTTGCTGGCTCATCATAATTGATCACGTGCGAAACATCTGGAATGTCTAATCCTCGAGCCGCTACATCAGTTGCAATCAGGATTTTTATCTGTCCGGTACGGAATTTATTTGTTATTTTGAGACGCAGATGCTGAGATTTATCCCCATGAAGAGCATCCACAGGAGCTCCAAGGGCGAGCAGATCATTAGCAACTCGATCGGCTTCTCTTTTAGTACGAGTAAATATGAGGTATTTTCATTCTTTATCTTTTTTCAGAAGATCGGTAAGCTTCTCTTTTTTATTCGCCCCCGTGGTATAAAATATGACCTCTTGAGCAACGCGTGAACCAACTGGCTCGGAGCGAATCGTTACTTGTTCTGGGTTCTGGAGAAATGAATGCACGTGTTTTTCGATATCACGAGACATCGTAGCAGAAAAAAGTACTGACTGACGATCAGGCGGCAGGAGCGACATAATATGCTTGATATCATGAATAAATCCCATATCAAGCATGCGATCAAATTCATCGAGGACAACGTGACCATATTCACTCAGATTGATCACTCCTCTATCGTAGAGATCCTTCAGACGACCTGGAGTAGCGACAATACAATGCAGTCCACGCTTTATGTCCATGATTTGATTCCGTGCGCTCGCACCTCCGACGACAATAGTAGAACGAAGAAAAGTTTTTTCCGCAATCCATCGAAATTCTGTTTGCACTTGATCAGCTAGTTCACGTGTTGGAACCATAACAAGAAGTCGATTTTTTACTCCAGAAAGCATACGATGAATAATAGGGATCAAAAATTCTGCTGATTACCCAGATCCAGTATATGATAAACACAA
>CAYPRD010000007.1:0-33882 GCA_964413195.1 uncultured Candidatus Peribacteria bacterium | reverse complement strand
AAAGACTCATCCAGCTATACAGAGGATTGCCGTCGAGATATACAATATGTGCATTAGATTTCTCAAGAAAAGCTCTGTAATTACTTAAAAATGAAAGAAAAAATCTATTCTTTGTGGAAAAAATTCTTGGAATCAGAGAAATATGAAGTTCTTTTTTTATACATAAAAAATGGGACTCTTCCCCTATAAAAATAAAAGAATAGTGAGGGTAGAGCTTAGTGTAATACGTTATAATCGATGCATCAAAAACAACATGCTCTTCTCAAAATTGTACAGGGGAGACAAAAATAATCTTATTTTTCATAAAAACACATACTATCTTCAGCGATCCATGAAGATGACCGGAAAGAATAAAAATTTTTATTTCTGATATTGTAACCTTTATATCCCAAAGAATCTAGAAAAGCACAAAAGTCAGACCAATTTTCTTGTCGGACCTCGACTTGTAATATTGGATGGAATCGTTCCAGAAGAAAAGAAATACTCTGTAAAACCTGGATCTCATAGCCTTCAACATCGACCTTAATGTAATCACAATGAGATAGATTCGCAAAAATATCAGAAGCGGGAAGCATGCGAGCCGAAAAGGTATATCAAAAATTTTTATGAGTATCTCATTCTGGAATAATTTCAGGAATTCCTGTTCTTAGATACGAATAACTTTTTGGAATACCGAGGGTAACAGCTTTACTTTCTTCACCAATAGCATAAGGGAAAATAGTGATATTCTTCCGAGTACAAAAACGAGAAAGAATATTTACAAAGGGAACTACTGGTTCTACTGCATAAACATGACCTTTCGATCAGGTCCAACGTAAAAATAAAAGTGTATAATGCCCCAAATTAGCACCAATATCAATAATGACACTACCTGGGCGAATAAAAGATTTCACTCAATAATGATATTTGTAGGCCTTAAAAAACCGAAGAATTTGAAGATCATACAGAATAAAAAAGAACTTATGCAAAAGAATAAGATAATATTTTTCAGGTAAAAGAAAAAAAAGTATCTGCTTTATATATCTCATACAAAATTTCTATCAAAAAAAATATTCATCTTTCTCACAAAATCTTGCCAACTATTGCAAGGATGTACGGTTTTCCCTGGAGAAGATAATTTTTTACTTATTTTTTTCATGAGCTCTTGAGAAGTTATATTAACCGTGACAAGAGTTTGAGGAGCATAAGCAAGAGAAATTTTTTCAATTCAAGAATTAGTAATCGATGTATATGGCAAAACTACAAGATCAGCGGCACAGAAATAATATCTGACTAACTCATTTGGAATATATTTAATATGAAGGGTACAATGTTTCTGAAGAGAATGTGTATGAATAATTTTTTGGTATTTATCAAAATCTCAAAAACATTCTCCAGCCACAACGAGGTGAAGAGTTTTATCTCGATATAAAAGTTGAGAAAATGATTCCAACAAGATATCAAGGCCCTTATACGGTCGGATAAATCCAAAAAAGAGAAGTATTTTTTGATTTTTAGGAAGACCAAGAAATGCTTGGGATTCTTTTTGAGGAACTGGAGATCAAAACTGATCATACAGAGGATGCTCGATGGTTTCTTCTGGCTTACTTATATGTAAAGCTTGATATTCTTTGTGAACCTGCAAAGATTGAGTTACGACCAGGTCAACGTAGTTAAATAAAATTTTCACAAAAAAAGTATCTCCCCATCATTTTTCATGCATTTGGATATTATCGACAATACAAATAACAGGAATCTTTCTCTTATGAAGAAACCAGGCAATAAAAGTGAAACACGGGAAAAAGTATGGATGCCAATACCGTATAACACAGTAACGAGGAGAAAAGGAAAAAATATTTTTAGCAACTCGATACCACGAAACAGGGTTCAAGGGATTGAGTAAACGAGTATGAGAAAAAAAATTGGGCCCTTTTGAAAAAGGATTTTTTGTTCCCGGAGGCTCTAATTGATTTTTACCAGGATACAAAAAAGATGGATAAAGATAAGAAAAATTATACAAATTCAATCCATAGCCTTCCTGAAGAAAAGCGTTGCAAAGCTGATTTGTATGATGTGCAATTCATCATCGATAAGGATACGCTGGTCATATAAAGGCTACCTTTTCCATACTTAAACAAGTATAGCAAATTCCTAAAAAGAACATAGTTTATTGCAATTTTTGATGAGCATCACTCCGTCATCTTCATCAGTATGGATAATTTCGTATGGAATATTTTGTTCTCAAAGATATTCATAAAATCAGTCCATTTTCCATGCATATTTTATAGCATCATCAATTATAATGCATCATCAGGACGACAGGAGGGGAAGAGCAAGATCAAAAAAATTCTTTGTCATACGAAATGCTCCATCAATAAAAATAAAATCAAATTGTATAGAGGGGATCGAATAAAGCGCACTTTTGGGATGAAGACAGTGACACTCCGCAGATCCAGAAACAAAATGAGGCATGAGCTCACACGCATCAGCATAATAAATCGTATGCTCATGAAAGGATTTTTGAAAAATAGATGAGGTTGTTTTTGGTCCTAAAAAGGCAGGAGAAGAAGTGGGTGAGGTATAAAATTTGTTGATATTTTCATGAAGTTCTTCAAAAGCATGACGTGAACACTCTATAGAAAAAATGTGAGCCTCTGGGGCTGCAAGACGAAGAATCAGAGTTGAAAATCCATTTGCAGGACCTATTTCTAAGATGTTTTTTATCTCTCTTCCTTCAAGTGTCTGCAGCATAAATAAAGCCGTGCTCCAGGAAATATTTGGTATATTTCGATTTTCACCACACTGCTTTAAGGCTTGTAAAAAAGATGATTGATATTGAGAAGACTTTTTCAAAACTTGATCACGTAATTGAGAGTTTTTCATATCTGTATGCTAGGGATTTGCAAAAAAGATCAAATTCTGATAGAGTAAAACTATGAATAAAACACAGTCAGGAACTGATAATTTACTAGAAAATTACTTTCTCGAGCTTATCATAAACAAACATGTAATTGATCGAGAAATACAGGAAATACTCTCCGTTATAGATACAAGTGAGCTTCATCCTGATTATGCTCTTCTCCTGAAAAAAACACTTCTTGGAGAGAAAAACATGTATTTGGAAAATTGGGGTACTCTTGGTGGGAATCTCACTGATATAATGAAAACTTCCGATGTGCGTGGGCATGAAATAGAAAAATATGGTATTGTTTTAGGTACTATGTTGAGAATAATAGAAGAAATATTCGATGTTCATGACAAATATTTTCACGACTTTCTCCTCTTACAAGAAAAAGAAGATATAGAACATCGAGTCATTTTACTCATGAAGGAAGTTCTTGATTTCATGGAAGAAGGATTGAAAGAAGTCTTCATAAATATAAAGAACCTCGACTCACCAATAGAAAATGGCCACATAAGAAAGGAGTTTTCTATTATACAATGAACTCTTCTCCAATATGGTGGGAAAATACTAGAGTCTGAAAAAGAAACAATAGGAAAAATTAAATGAGACATAGATATTTTGGTTCAAAAACTCTCACAGAAAAGCACAAAAATACGGTCATTTGCTTCCTAATAAAAAATTCATACTCTAGAGGGACTTTTTATGAGCATATACACTATAACTTGATGAGTAAAAACCGAGGGGGAAATCTGGGTAAGCGGTTCAAAAAACGCTGCTCTCCCTATGATAGCATCAACATTGTTCTTCGAAACAGCAGAATTAGAAAATGTTCCTGACATTTCTGATGTACACCTCATAAAAGAAATTTTTGAGAGCATTGGATCAAAAGTAGATTTCTCAAAAAATACATTCCGTGTTGATAACACGAGCCTCAGCAAAACCAATATCCGGCAAGAACTTTTCAAAAAAGCACGGGCAACATATTATCTTATACCTCCCCTCTTGGAGAGATTTGGGGCTATATCTATTTTATATCCCGGATGATGCAGCATAGGAAAGCGTCCTATAGAATGAATTATTGATGGTCTTGAAAAATTATGATTTTCTCATTCGGAAAACAATGAAATACTCAATTTTTCTGGAGAATGAACTTCAGAGGAAGTGACCGTTAATGCCTATTTTTCTGTAGGAAGTACATTGGTATTATTATTTTCTGCGCTTCGAAGAAGGGAAAAAACACGGATCGAGCTAGCTGCCTACGAACCACATGTCATGAATGTTATAGAAATTCTCAGAAATGCCTGAGCACAGATCGCTCTCAGATATGACCATACCATTATTGTCGAACCAAGCCCACTTCGCAAACATCTCTCCTGAAAAGTAATAGGAGACTATATTGTCTCTGGAACGTGTGCCATCATTGGGGCACTCACGGCAAAAAATTATATTGATATCCATGGAGCAAGGATAGACGACCTCAGTGCTTTTTTACAGAAAATGTCCTGCATGGGGGTCCGATATGAAAAAAAGGAGGAGGATATCTTGCGAGTTTATCGATCAAACATACTCACACCAACAAATATACAAACAAACATCTATCCTGGATTCCCAACAGATTTACAGTCTCCAACAGCCATTCTTATGTCTCAAGCCGAAGGAGTAAGTCGTATCCATGAAGTACTTTTTGAATGACGACTGAACTGGTTAGTGGAGTTAGAAGCAATGCGGTGACATATTGCTCTCTTAAATCCTCATGAGGCCATGATATTCGGGAAAACCCCTCTCCGTGGGACCAAGGTATCCAGTTGGGATCTCCGCTCAGGAGCCGCCATGCTTATCGCAGGAATGATCGCTGAATGAACCACAGAGCTCGATAACGTATCCCACATTGAACGAGGGTATGAAAGGTTTGTGGAACGGCTCCAAAATATTGGGGCAAAAATTGAAAGGAAAAATTAGTGATTCTTTCTCTGCTGGCGGAGCAGACGCTTTCCTTCTACGATAGTTCGAAAATCTTTGATTCAAAGTTGTCACAAAAATGCTGCTTTTAACCCAGAAAATCACGCCATACGGGCAGCAAATTGCATTTTTTTCTCATCATCCAACAATCAAACTTGTTGGTGTGTCTTGGAGAGTATATCGCGAACAGAAGACATAATTTATTTTTTTATTTCTGTTGGTTTACGAAGGTCTTTTTCGATTTTTTCCATTACTTTTGGATGCTCCAGGAAGTACTGTTTCACATTTTCTCGTCCTTGTCCCAATTTTTCATCACCGAAAGTATAGAAAGCACCGGACTTGTTTATCATACCTTTTTCAACACCAAGATCAATAATTTCACCAACTTTTGAGATACCTTCATTATACATAATTTCAATTTCTGCCTCTCGAAATGGTGGAGCAATTTTATTTTTAACAACTTTCACACGGGTAACGTTTCCCATGATTCTCTTATCATCACCAGTACCAGACTCAATAGCTTCTCGACGACGAATATCGATACGCTGAGACGCATAGAACTTGAGAGAATTACCTCCTGTGGTTGTTTCAGGATTACCAAACATGACCCCTATTTTCATACGAAGTTGATTGAGGGCGATAAGTATACAGCCTGATTTACTGATAGCAGCAGTTACTTTACGAAGGGCCTGAGACATCAGACGGGCCTGAAGTCACATATGAGAATCCCCCATAGCGCCTTCTAATTCGGCTTTCGGAGTCAAAGCAGCTACAGAGTCCAGGACAATAATATCCACTGCTCCAGAATGCACGAGGGCATCAATGATTTCGAGAGCTTGTTCACCATAATCTGGTTGTGAGATAATAAGTTTTTTAATATCGACACCGAGTTTCGCCGCATACACTGGATCGAGCGCATGTTCCGCATCAATAAATGCAGCCGTTCCTCCAGCTTTTTGTGCTTCTGCGATGGCATGAAGTGCCAAGGTGGTTTTTCCAGAAGATTCTGGACCAAATATTTCTACGATACGACCCTTGGGATATCACCCACCGAGAGCTTCATCAAGCTTCAGGGAGCCTGAAGAAATCATTTCTACTGGCACATGTGCTTTTTCTCCCATCACCATGACTGCTCCAGCACCGTATTGTTTTTCAATCATTTTGAGTGCAGCCTGGAGTGCGGCCTTCTTATTATCATCCATAAACAAAAGATAAAAAAGTAAAACTTACAAAGGTAAGTACAGGCAAGTATAGAGAGGTATTTTCAAAAATCAAATAATTCCGTAAATTCTTGATAATGACTATTTTATAAGTTCTTCTCTAGTATTATTTTATCAAGACTCGTTTATAATGTTCACGGAGACTTTCTTCTGTTCCATAAGAAATCTTTTTTCATGTACAGGTCTTGCAAACAAATTTCATTTTTTTTACATCTGGGCGATCAGTTTCAACAAATTTCTTGCAATCATGACAGAAAAAGACAATACCGCCTCGGTCAGGATTGAAAGTAATTTTTTCTTTTCCGTAGGTAGAGACATTGACAAGGTCGCTCTTGATACCATAAAATCCGGTATATTTGCCTTCAGGGAGGCTGGACAAGTTTTGAGATGATTCTGACATAAAAACCATTGTAAACAAGATTTGCAGAAGTACAATAATTGTAAAGCTTTTTGACTGGTAAAACCTTGCCAAAAAGCAGTTTTTTGTATACTTTTCAGGTCTTTGAAAAGGCTTGTTGTTTTGTTCTAAAAAATCTAATTTCACATTCCTATATGTCTGAACCCACTGTTATGAATGATGTACGTCGAAATATATCGACCGAAATGGAGAATTGTTATCTGGACTATGCGATGTCCGTTATCGTCTCTCGTGCTCTCCCTGACATCCGCGATGGTCTCAAGCCCGTCCACCGACGAATTCTGTATGCGATGGAAAGCACTGGTCTTAGGTCCAATGTAAAATATCGAAAATCGGCAACTATCGTCGGTGAGGTACTTGGCAAATATCATCCACATGGTGATACCGCGGTATATGATTCAATGGTTCGTCTCGCACAACCATGGTCTCTTCGTTATCCCCTCATTGATGGCCAAGGAAACTTTGGTTCTGTGGATGGTGATAATGCAGCTCACATGCGTTATACCGAAGCAAAGATGGCAAAGATGGCTGACGATATGGTGGCTGATATCAACAAGGAAACAGTTGATTGGAGACCAAATTTTGACGCTTCTCACAACGAACCAACCGTCCTCCCCGCCCGTGTCCCCAATCTTCTCCTTATGGGTTCAGTTGGTATCGCAGTCGGTATGGCAACAAATATTCCACCTCACAATCTGCGTGAAGTGGTAAATGCTCTGCAATTTGTCCTCAAACATACTGATCGATGAAATATCACGGTAGAAGACTTGATGGGATTCATTCATGGCCCTGATTTTCCAACTGGTGGTGTCGTCTATAATCGTGCAGATATTCTCTCAGCATACGCGACAGGGCGTGGTTCTATTGTTCTCCGTGGGAAAGCAGTTATCGAAGAGACAGCAGCAGGGCGTCCCGTCATTATCATCAACGAACTTCCGTATCAAACCACTCCTTCAAGCATTGTTGAGCAAGTCGCACACCTTATCACGGAAAAGATCGTCAATGGTATTGCAGAAGTTCGTGATGAATCAAATAAAGAAGGTATCCGTATTGTCATAGAGCTCAAACGTGACAGTTTCCCTCGTGAAGTTTTAAACCAACTCTTCAAACTCACAGGCCTCCAATCATCATTTGCCTACAACATGATTGCCCTGACAGATCGTGGTCTCCAACCAAAACTCTTTAATCTCCGTGAAATTCTCGAAGAATTCCTCGTTCACAGACAAGAAGTTATCAAGCGTCGTACAACCTACGAACTCCGCATCGCCGAAGAACGTGCGCATATCTTAGAGGGTCTCAAGATTGCTCTGGATCATATCGATGAGGTTATCGAAACTATAAAAAAATCAAAAGACCGACAGGATGCAAGTGAAAAACTTCAGACAAGGTTCAAGCTTTCTGAGCGTCAAGCAATTGCGATTCTCGAAATGCAACTTCAGAAACTTTCAGGTATGGAGAGAAAAAAACTCGAAGATGAGCTCGCTGAGAAACTCCTCTTGATTGCAGATCTCAAAGATATTCTCTCAAAGCCAGAACGCGTCGATGCTATTATTTCTGATGAACTCCGAGATATCGATGAAAAGTATGGTGATGAGCGTAAAACTCAGGTCCACAGTGCTCCTCTGGGACAATTTAGTGCAAAAGATACTATCCCAAATGAAGAAGTCATTATCACCCTTTCAAAACAGGGCTATGTGAAGCGCCTCAAGGCCGGCACCTACCGTACACAAAAACGTGGAGGGATGGGTGTTGCAACTGCGACAAAAGAAGAAGATGAAATTCAGATCCTTCTCTCCTCAAACAACCACGATGATCTCTGGTTCTTTACTTCAACTGGTCGTGTATTTCAGCTCCCAACCTACGAAATTCCAGAGTTTTCTCGTACAGCGAAAGGATCTCCAATTGTGAATTTTATCTCACTTCAACCAACAGAATCAATTTCGACTATTTTGAATGCCAACGAGGCAACAAAACCATTTCTCTTCTTCGCAACAACTGATGGTACCGTGAAACGCCTCGAGAGGACAGAAATCACCAATATTCGCTCTTCCGGACTTATCGTCATGAAAGTCGAAGATGGAAATAGTCTCGGTTGGGTTTGTCCAACCAGTGGCTCCGATATGATGCTTCTCGTATCCAACGAAGGACAGGCGATCCAGTTCCCAGAAACTGATGTCCGTGCAATGGGTCGTGCTGCCATGGGGGTCCGTGGTATCCGTCTCAAAGGCAATGATACCCTTGTAACCGCCTCTGTTGTTTCAAAAGATATGAAATATGTCTTTACTGCCTCAAGTCGTGGTCTCGGAAAACTCTCAGATATTGAGGATTATCGTTCACAAGGGCGTGGTGGATCAGGCGTCAAAGTTGGTGCCGTCACACCAAAGACGGGTAAAATTGTTTCTGCAACGATGCTTTCAGAAGATGATCGAAAAACAGCGGATTTCCTCCTCGTGACGAAGTCAGGACAAACAGTCCGTATGCCTCTGAAGGACGTCCGTCTTACTGGTCGTGTCGCACAAGGCGTCATCCTCACGCGTCTCAAAGACGATGATGCTGTTACTTCTATGAGCATTGTTCGCGAACGAGAAGAGGAAGAAGAAATGAAATAATCAATTCAAAAAGAGCAGTTCTACTGCTCTTTTTTTATGTTATCTCGATAAATTTTTCTCTGATCATTATCATGAAACTTGAGCATAGTTTCAGAAATAACTACACCCCATGGTTTACCGAGCTTTTCGTAGGTTCTCAGCGTCTTTGGAGCCCAAATTTTTTTTATAAGAGATTCAAAAATGGAGAGACAATGAAACATACTGCCTAATTTTGTAAGAAATATGACCCCAGAAGAATTCCTGAGAGAAACCATTGGCTCTGCTCAATTGGTTCGCATAAAACGCTCGTAAATATTATTTTTATCAAGAAGTGGAGATAAAGCCACTATCCATTGGTCTAAATACGGATCATGGGGCTGAAGTCGAATATTTTTCAAGTTCATCGCTTCTTCAGTAATAAAAAAAGAAAGGCAAAGCCTATCCTTTGTCCTACGAATATATTCATGACTTTCTTTTTGTAGACCATGTGTGTTTCTCCGACGTACACCAAGTATTTCTGAGAAAAATGTCAGAATAAAACGAGCAACCCAGAGATTTTTAGCCCGCGTTATCACAAAAAGATCGATGTCAGAGTTTCTTGTTGCTCTTCACAAAGTACGCGAATTGCAGAGTGCAATCATTTGAATTTGGGGGAAAACACAAGACAGAAAGAGTACGCAACGATGACGAAATCCCATAAACCCAGTGTATATCTTTTTTCAAGATTCTCAATTCGCCTAGAGGAGGACTCAACGAAGTATCCATTTATCTCACTCAGTGATTCTAACGGGGACTAAATCTCCTAGGGAAATAGTGTCCTTCTTCGGAAGAAACACTTCTTTGAAATTCCTCGTTCTTCCGGATATTTCTCCCGTCTCGAGATCCATTTTTGAAATCAAAATCACCTCTTCCCGACCGATCATACGCTGATTTCGTTCTTGTATAACATTATACATAACTTGGTTCAACTTGTCCCACCGTTTTGCTTTTGTATCAGAGTCGATTTGTCATGGCATTTTTGCGGCATACGTAAGTTTTCTGGGGGAATAACGCGCAATATAAGCAAAATCAAACTGACATTCCTGGAAAGCTTTGACAGTATTTTCAAAATGCTCTTCTGTTTCTCCTGGAAATCAAACAATAATATCAGTTGATATACCGAATAATGGATCACGAGAACGCAGGTATTGAACTTGTGTTTTAAAATCCTCATAGGTATGTTTACGATTCATTTTCCGGAGTATATCATTATCACCCGATTGCAGAGCAAAATGGAGAAAGTGACAACATTTTTCAAGATCAAAATGAGCATCGAGGATATCACGTGTCATATCATGTGGGTTCGATGAAGTGAAACGAATACGATTCAAATTTGGAATAGCATTTATTTTTTCCAAGAGTTCTCGAAATGGCGTCTGAACCGCCGCAGAGTTCCACATCAATTCCTCTGGATTCCAGAGATTTTTTCGTGTTTCTTTACCGTAGCTATTCACATTTTGTCATAAAAGTGTGATCTCTTTTGCGCCACGATCGACAACTTCGACACAATCTTGGACAATTTCATATTCTGGCCTCGACAGCTCATGTCCACGGGTATACGGCACAATACAAAATGTACAATAGTTATCACATCCTGTTTGTATGATGACATTCGCACTTGTACTACTTTCTGATTCTTGCTTTATACGCAAATACGATTGAAATGTATCATCCTGACCTATATCCTCACCATAGAGAATTGATAGAAGTGCTGTAAGTGCCCCTATCTCTTCTATACGTATCACAAAATCAATATTATCAGTGCGAATAAACAGTTCATCATCGGAGTTGTAGAGTGTAGGAATATCGAGCGTATTGCCTGTTTGTGTAGGAGTAATTTTTGTCGTATTATCTCGCCCTGTATAGTCATAGTATTTTTTATGTATACCTGTTTTACGGGTCATACAGCCAGTCAGTCCGACACGTATATCCCGGCCTGTTTTACGCCTGTATCGATCTATTTCTTCTACTGCTCAGAAAACCTTATCTTCTCCCTTTTGACGAACAGAACATGTGTTAAAAATAGCAATATCTGCTTCTTCCCAGGCATTAACAAAAGACATTCCGGCTTGAGCAAGAAGCATGTGAATCTTTTCACTATCGGCATGATTCATCTGACAACCAAACGTCATAATAAAAAACTTTCGCGTTTGTGGTATGTTTTTTTGAAAAACAGAACGAAGTGAAGAGAGTTTATCATTCGAGACAAGAGACATACCAAAAGTATAAGAAGAACCTGTTTTACTAAAAGTACTTTTGTGGAGAGAACAATCTGTGTTAATTTTTCTTTGTTCTCACAACAAAGATCATAATAATAACCAAGCATATACCTCCCACAATTTGGTATATATCCGGGGTTTTATGACGAATAAATATATCGAGGATAAATCCAGTAATAGGAAATGCAAGCTCGAATATGCTGGCCTGTACAGCCGGCGTATGTTTGATACCTCGATAATACATTGTTGTCCCCAAAACGCCCGATAAAACAGCTATACCAAGAACAAAAAGTAAAAATTGACCGCCCTGATCAGGAAGTGGAAGAGTCTGAGAATATCCAGCCAAAGAAACGATACCTATAAAGATAAGACCCATGATCGATACCATGCCGAGACGATAGGCTGTCATGGTCCTCGCGCGGTATCATTGATGAGAAAGATATCGTGAGAATACCGTTGCTGAGCCCCAACACAGTGCTGCCACGAGACCTGCCATGGTTGCTCTCAGAGCATCAGTACCAAAGGAGAGGTCTCGTCCCGATGCACCGAAGCTCAGAAAATAACTTGCTATCAAAGCAAGACAAGCAAGAGGATAAAAAGATTTTTTTGGACGTTCACCGAGAAACACAAGAGCAGCAGATATGGCAAAAATAGGCTGGAGCTTAAGAAGGAGAAAAAGAACTCCAAAGGAGCTATGATGCACATGGGCCATTGCCCATGTAAAAGCATACGTCCCAATAAGCCCTGAGAAAAGAGCCACTCCAAAAAGAGCACACCAAGCCCTGGAAGAAAGTTTTGGGAAAGAGAGGTGTTTTACTCCAACAACTGCCAATATAACGAAACCAATAATATGCTCTACCGTTACGATAGTGAGCGGAGAAACACCAGAAATTTTTGATCGAAGAAGACCATCAAGACCCCATATAATACCAGCGCAAATAATCCAAAGAAATGATAAATTCATAGATTATTTTCTCTCAACCGTCATATAAAATTCCAGCTTATCCCCCTCAACAATGCGAGTGTCTCATTTATACTGAATACCACACTCCTTACCTTCTTCTACCTGCGGTACTTCATACACTCATTCTTTGAGATTTTCAACCAAACCAGAGCCAGCCACACGATCATTGCGAATAATTTTTACCTGAGCACGTTTTTGTACATTTCCCGATACAACCAGCAACCCAACAATTTGCATTTTTTCAGCAGTATAAAAAATCTTGAGGGTCTTTCATTCTCCGATCAGCACTTGATCATATTTGATATCAATCATTCCTGTCGCAATACTTTCGACTTTTTCGATGATACGGTAGATCACTTTGTCGGTAATAAATTCTATCTTGGACTTCGCAAGAGTATCCGTAGCACTGCTCACCACTGGTACATTAAACGCTACTAAAAGAGCAGCACTCGTTCCAGCCATAAGAACATCTGATTCATTTACGGCACCAATACCAGCATGAATAATCTTTACGGCCACATCTTTGGCAGTAATTTTTGAAAGGGAAGCCTTGAGAGCTTCAAGAGAACCATTGGAATCAGCTTTGAGAACAATCTTGAGATGCTGAAGAGTACCAGACTTCAGACGTCCCATAAGATTCATAAGAGATGCCTGTTCAAATTTATTAACACTTTTACTACTTGAGGCTAATTTAAAGGCCTGGCTTTTTTCACGGGCAGCCTCAAGTGTTGGAAAGACTTGTACAATTTGACCACCATCGGGTACTTCATCTAAACCAGTGATTTGTACGGGCATGCTTGAAGTTGCCTCTGAGACGCTTTTCCCAGACGAGTCTTTCATGGTACGTATTTTCCCACATGCTGAGCCAGAGAAAAGTGCATCACCTCTGTTAAAGATTCACGCATTCACAAGAATGGTAGCAATAACTCCTTGCCCCGGATCTAGATGTGATTCGATAACAGTGCCCACTCCTGGACGTGTCGGATGAGCTTTGAATTGTTTCATATCAGCTACTAAGAGCACCATATCGAGCAAAGTATCCATCCCCTGACCCGTTTTTGCGGAACAAGGAACGCATATAGTATCTCCTCCCCAATCTTCTGGTATTAATTCATGTTCAGAGAGGGCTCGTTTGACCATTTCTGGATCGGCTCCGGGTTTATCAATTTTATTGATAGCCACAACCACTGGAACCTGAGTCTCTTTCGCTAAGTTGATAGATTCAATCGTTTGAGGTTTGAGACCTTCATCAGCCGCAACAACAAGAATAATTATATCAGTCAGCTTTGCTCCTCGGCTACGCATAAGGGCAAATGCTTCATGACCCGGAGTATCCAAAAATGTGATTTGACGACCATTTTTTGTGATCTGATATGCTCCAATTTTTTGAGTAATACCTCCTGCTTCTCCCGAAGCAACATCTGTTTTTCGAATGGAATCAAGGATAGACGTCTTTCCATGGTCGACGTGTCCCATCACAGAAATAATTGGCGGTCGAATAACTTTTTCTGACTGATCATCAGAAGCCAGAAGTGCCTCCACATTACCCTCCATCAAATCGGTCATATTAGAGTCAGTCGAATGTGCTTTTTTAACTTTGATATCAAACCCTTCTGCTATCAGAAAGCATGTATCATAGTCAATCTGAGAATTGAGATTAACCATAATACCATTCTTCATGAGCTCTCCAATAATACGTGCCAAAGGAATACCGATCTTATCAGAAAATTCTTTTACGGTCAGAAAATCTCCAATTTCCACTTCTTGACCCGATCTATCCACAAGAGTTTGGCGAATGTCGGAAATATTTTTCTCTTTCTTTTCTCCCTGAAATTTCTTTTGACGTTGAAAAGTGCCGACATCTTCTTTCTCCGGTGTGAGAAAGGCAAGTTTATGTTTTGATCACTTCTTAGTAGGTTTAAAATTCTTCTTTGGAGCATCAGGCTTTCGAAAACCATTATTCCCTGCGGACTGGGAAGGACGAGCCGCACCAAGAGGATTTGGGCGCTGATGAGGATTTGGCCTTTGAAAAGATGGCCTGTTTCATGGTAATGGTCGTGATCAGCCAGTCATGGGTGGACGCTGATTTGGATGAAACACCACCGATGGACGACTAACAAACTTTGATCATAGTTCCAGAGCACCGCCCTGGGGAAGAGGAGGAGTACGTGGCTTTACTGGGGGAGCTTCTTCTGATTGCAAAACCGCATCAGCCGGGTTATAATCTTGTGATTCTCATGAGGCTTTCTCAGGGGTAATTGGGGCTACTTTTTTGGCAACTATTTTTATTTTTTTCTTATCTGATACAGGCCCAGCACTTGGTGCGCTCGGTCACATCTTTGCGTAATAGTCATCTCCAGATGTTGTTTGTACCATAAAAGCCTATAAAAATATAGGTCATAGAGTATAAAAAAAGAGGTATAAGTCAAAGAGTTTTCAGCCTTAAATAGGGAGCTTCATATTCTCATCTTCTGATTCTCCTAAAATTTTCTTATAACTTTCTTGATCTTCTGATTCAACTCACTGAACAAATACGTGTTTATAGGACTGCTTTTCCTCGAGAGTACGCGTAATATATCAACCAATACACAAAAGTATACCTCCCAAAAGTGTCAGGACAAGACCTGAAATTTCTGTGGTCATGCGTATCTCACTATTAATGGAACGAGCAGCTCACGTGAGTGATAAGCTCACGAGTATGGTCATTAAAATAACAAGACATCCAACGCGTAGATAGAGATTTTTATGGTCGATAAGATTCCAGGTTTTGTGTATTTTCTCATAAAAATCAAAAGAAAAGAGATGGAAAAGAAGAAAAATTACCAATCCAGACATCCACCAACCGATACCACCACAGATCAGGGAAAAGGCACCAATTGTTTGGGAATCACCGATTTCAATCCATGGTGAGAAAAGACCTCATACAATACAAACAAGTCCGCTGAAGACTATTTTCATGCCCCAAGAAGAGCGCAAGAAGAAAGACCAAATATTGACGGCAATCCGAACAAGAAAAAAATGATGTAACCCTCTTCGAGAACGAAATGGTTTATATGATGACATAGGTGCGCGTTTTATACTGATAAGGTGAGAAGAGTAAAGAAGCAATGCATTGACGACAAAAAAGTTTCAGCGTATACTTATCATGTGTCAAACAGAAGAGCAAACATTTTTGTCCTGGCAATCTTTTTTATCATAAGCCTTTTTGTGGCTTTCATAGAAGGTATTTGGAAAGGAATACTCTCTCTTCTCAATGGGAAAAATATGTCTCTTCGAGTAACACGATTTTTACAAATAGTTCACTGGGGCCTCGTACTCTGACCAAAAAAATTCTGGAAACGTCCCCAGGCTATCCAAATCGGTCGAGTTATTTCCACGTGTATACAGGTTATTTTTTATCCAAAAAAATAAGTGTCTCTCTCAAAAAAAACATGATTTACGCTCATAGAAGTGCTTGTATCAGTAGCGCTAACTGGCGTTGTCCTTGGCGCCTCTTACGCAGCATTTCAATGAATAATGCGAACACAGGTGCGTCTGTCCTGAACAACAAATATACAAAAGAATTTATTTTATTTAAATGAAAAAATAGTGACCCTGGTTCGATCGGGTGGAGCAATTGATTATGAAGAATTTTTCAACAGGCGGATGCTCTGATATAGCAACGCTTTTGATGCCAATGACATCTATACATTTCGTGAGTTATCTCGATTTGGCAACGGAGAGAATGCAAGCGGACGAACACCTCTCTATACCTGTGGTAGCCCTCTTGGATGAGATGCATGCATAACAAATATTGTTCCTGCTTCTCCCTCTATCAATCTGCGGAATAAAAATCTTGCTTACGGCCAATACGCAACTCTTGGATTCAATCACTCCTCATCCCTTGGTTTTCCGCATCCTATAAAACTCCCTCCTGTTCTCGAGTCCCCCTTCGATACTACTGGCTTATGGGAACTTTATCTTATAAAAAGACTTCCAAATAACAGCCTTGAAAGAACCTTTTTTCGCCATGTACTTGTTCCGGAAGACCCAAGCAACCCATCATTATGTGACCCCGATGTAAGTCGGAATAACTGCCGCGGGAAAATACAAATGACGCGACTAGTGAGTTGTGATACAATGGATGCAACTTGATCATGAAATGCAGATGGTATTGTTGATGCCTGGATACCTCATACAGATTTTTGAGGGAGTGGCTGTGGAGGAATATCATCACCTTCAGCCATATTGTCAGCAGCAAATGGACTAGAATGGGCAGACATTACGGGTCCAGATATCAATGTCATTTTTGCACAATTCTTGCCCCAACCGCTCAAAATCCCTACCATGATGTCAGGTGCTGGTGAAATAGCACAATCCCCCACGGTACGTATACGAATAGAAGTCAAATTATCTGATGCAACACTCCGACGAGGAAATATACCAAACAGTGATAACTACCCCCGAACACTTATTGCTCATATAGAACTTTCAGATGCATAAAAGAAACCCCCAAAATGCCTGATCCGCACTACTCGTAACCATACTTATCACGAGCGTCGTACTGATACTCGCGATTGCACTTCTCGAAAGGATTTTCCCTTATTCCAAACAAATACACAGTATGCAAAATTCGCTCCAGGCATACTATGTCGCACGGAGTGAGGTAGAAAAATGAAGGCTCGACTTCAAAAAACACTACCTTCGACAAAATAAAGATCCTGGGGTACGAAATCCCGGAATACCGAGAAGAATTTTGGATGAAAATAGTGAAATCATAGAACTTCGAATGCCAAATCTCAACGTCGTAACCCCTGGAGAACACGTTATTATCGCTCGTAACAAAAAGCTCCCCTCTCAAATTAAACTCTTCAAAGAAGACACAGAAGCTCAAGTATTTTGAACCAGCAATATTGATTCCCGTTATCATTTCCTGACACCTACCAGTGGAGGAACGGTATTTAATTGGAGTGGGCTCAATGTTCTGGGTTTTAATTCTCTCGTGATAGATGGTTTTGGGAGTATGCCTCTCGGTCGGGTCAAAGTTACTATGGATTATAGAGATATAGACACCGGTGAAAGGCAACTTTTTTGGGAAAAAGATCTTAACTCAGGAATAAATCTTCTTTCTGACACAACCTCTGGAACACTCAAATATTTTTTTGATCAATATAATTGTTATCATTCGATATCTCGTATTGATTGTTTTCTAAAATTTCAAGTTCTTAATAATGCTCAAGGAAATCATGTTCAAATAACAGGATCAGTACCCCTCCCCGATCTCAATGCCGTTTTGGTGGCAGATGGTCAATCAGGTATACAGAGAGAAAACATGTATCACTCAAGGCAGATCGAAATAATACCAACGAGTCAAGAGCTATAAAAAATCCCCTCCAAGAAGAGGGGAAATATTTTTATTTTTTCAGATTTTTTGGCTGATAGAGGTTACGACCAACTCGCTCAAAGACCTTCTTATTTTGAAGATTCATATAGATGGTATTTGATTTTACGATACGAGTTTTGAGAACTTCAGCTGTTATATCATCAGAGCTCATTGGCTTTTTGAACTGATGAAAGATTTCTAAAATAACATCCTGCACAGTACCAGAGGTATATCCCCATGCTTTCAGAGCATAAATACCCCGACCTATCAACACAAACTCTGAATTACGGATAAGTTCATTATGGACAGTGTTGACCTTCACCTTCGTATTAAAGTGACCTGAAATAGAATTCGCAAGTTCCAGGAAATGAAGTGGCTTATTAGTTTTTTTGAATATATAGATTGCTTTATCTTTGAGGGTTTTCGGATTCAAGATATGCCAACTTGCCAATCCAATCATGATTTTCTCTCCCTTCACCACATCCAAAAACACATCCATAATAGCATCAACAAGACCAGTATTCAAGAATGAAAATTGCCCTTTATAGGTCTCCAAAATTTTCTCATACAAAGCGGATTGTTCCATAACATCACGTCGTTTGCGAAGAATTTTTACGGCTTCAGAATGAACGGCTTCTATAGATTTCCGAGTGATTTGAGGTTCATGGAAATAGGTGACAGTGTTCAGACGAGGTTTGCTTTTCTGCATATCAAAATCTGCCTGCAGAATCACCTCCATCATTCCTTTGTTAACACTTCCTGCCATACCAAGTTCCTTGATAAGAGCGGACACAAGAGCGTCTCGAGACATGATACCATTATGTTCGTGGAGAATCCGACCAGCAAGAGTCTGTATATCAGCAAGAGGTGTGCTCTTGATCATACTTCCAATACTCTTCACTCCCTTATCTTCTATCTGTCGAACACGTTCACGAGTGATACCATAATTATCGCCGATTTCCTGGAGCGTTTCTTTATGACCGTACAATCCTATACGATGGGTAATGACGTATGATTCTTTGTCACTGAGTTGTTTGAGAAGAGATTCAAAGGCAGATTGGATAGTAGAAGCAGTAATTGCGACCATAAGAATAGATAAATATTAGAATTGATACATATCTATATACGAATTTTTGTACGGAAGTCAAAGAAAAATCTATATATTGTTTTGACGAATCAGAAGATGCTGCCACTTTTCTTGATTTTCAAAAGCATCCAGAGCGGCGAGTTCTTGGGCCGATTTTTTATTCATTCCAATACCTGTGCCAATCGTCATTCATAAGATAGAAGCTGAAATTGTGAACATCTTTCCATGATCGGGTCCACTTTCAGAGACAACCGTATAGAGTGGGGTAATGCCCAGATGCTGTTGAATAAGTTCCTGGAGACGGGATTTCGGATCTTTTTGATCAATCCGAACTTTCTCTGACGTAAAAATGATATTTTTTATGACATCATAAGCAGCAGAGAATCATTGATCCAAATAGAGGGCTCATAAAATCGCTTCAAAAAGGTCAGCAAGAATATTTGGATTCCGTGCTCCACCAGCATTTCTCTCACCTTGTGAAAGAAGCAAAATAGTATCCAAGCCATACTGGAGACATATCTCAGCCAAATGTGTCCCCCGTACATAGCTGCTTCTCAGGTCCGTCATCCAACCTTCTTCTTTATCAGGATACGTTGTGTATATGAGGTGCGTCATGACTAACTCCAAAACAGCATCTCCGAGAAACTCCAGACGTTCATTGTGTTCCTGAATAGATCAGGCAGATTCATTGAGAAATGAACGATGAACACAAGCAGTTTCATAATACTCTCTCTTCTGCGGAACAATACCAATTTTCTGGAGGATCTCATCAAGATGTGCAGAATGATCACTCATAAATCCTAAGAGAAAAACGAAAAATTAAGTGATGTTCGTAAAGGTAGTGAGCTGAGAAGTGTCTCCTGTCGTTCTAGTATAGTATGAAGAATCCCATTGATAAGATTCTTCCCAGCGTCATCAGAATAACGTTTTGCAAGTTCTATAGCTTCATTTACCGATACACGAGACGGTACATCTGTTTTTTGTACATAAAAAATTTCTGCTAAACTTAGCATAAGAATGATAGCATTGATAATAGGTAACGTAGAAATATCGTATTTTGGTGCACACTCATAAATCATGGAAAGGAGCTGACCCTCATGAAGCAATATAGCATCCTGAAGCTCCTGAGCATATACAGGATCAATCCGGTCTGCATCTTCAAAAAATGGATCTTTGACCGATAAGAATTGTCAACAAACACTATACGAATAAAGAGTTTGGAGGACAAATCTTCGTGTACGAGATCGTGAATACATCATGGAGGAAAAGAGAAAATGCAAAAGCACGAACCCAGGAAAGCGCCTTATTTAGCACGAATCACTTTTTTTGGCTTCTTAGTCTTGGATGGAGTGCTTTTCACAACAGTGAAATTCTTGTGAGTAACACCAATGATTGCACCCGATTCATCTCGCAAAAATGGAGTACGTTCAAGCAATTTTTGGCCTGCACGAATTTCCCAAGCAGATGTACGAATACGAGTTTTAGATTTAGATTTTTTCTTTTTTGGAGAGAATGTCATAGAACAAAAGGATTAGAACAGTACTATTCACCGAGAGTGAAAGGCAACAATGCCATTATGCGAGCTTTCTTGATAGCAGAGGAAAGCATTTTTTGAAATTTTACACTCACACCCGTGTAATAACGAGGTGTGATCTTTCCATAACGAGAAATATATTTTTTGAGGGTATCAACATCTTTGTAATCAATATATTTCACACCGGCAGCCTTGAATGGACATTCGGTTTTGAGTTTCTTTTTTGACATAAGGTAAACAAGCTAAAAATTAAAATACGTTCTCTTCTTCACCATCCAGATCAACATCATGAGTATCAGCCGGAAGGGTATCTGTACCAGCTTCATCGAATCATGGAGCATCTTCTCGTTTAGAAAGGAAAATAAGATTCATGACAACAATCTCTGTACGATGTGTCCGGGTACCATCGTCATTGTCTTTGGTACGAGTTTTTAGTCGTCCTTCAACATAGACCAATTTCCCCTTCTTCAAAAACTGTTCACAACGATCAGCAAGAGGTCACCAAGCAATACAGTTGCTAAATTCTGCTTCGCTCTGTACAGCACCAGTACGATCTTTATAGACACGATTTGTTGCTACAACGAACAAAGCACTTTTAGCACCACCAGTTGTAACGCGCACAAGAGGATCTTTTGCGACATTACCAATAAGGATAACTTTATTGACAGTTCTCATAGTGAGGATGATTAAACAGGAAGAGTAGTCAGGAGGTATCTCCACAAGCCTTTTTTGATTCCAAAAACTGTATTCAGTCCTGGGATATCGAGACGATCAGTAGGCGTAAGTGTATATATGAGATAATAGCCCTGTTTCGAGCCATTAATTTTGTACGCCATATCGCGTACACCCCATACGGTTTCACCCGCAATACTGAGTCCATGATCATCGAGCTCGGAACGAATTTCGCTCACGAGCGTCTCGAGGGCTTGTTTCTCGAGCATCGGGTCAATGATCATCATGAGTTCGTATTTTTTCATGCGAAAAATGATGAAGTAAAAAAATAAAATTCGGAATATAGAAGCCGAAAGTGGCTGTATTATACAAATGAAATCTGAATTGCAAGAAAAAACCAACTACACTCGCACTTCTGGTGCGGAGCACCCTACAAGCAAGTTCGCTGCGTGCTTGGTAGAAATATACCAATTCCCAGTAGGATGACGTATTCCCATAGGAATAAGAACGGTATCAGCATGATCTTTTTGGAACATTTTAACAACATCTACCATCTCCTGGTCGTAAGAAAACGATGAAAGATCAGAAAGGTTGTATCCAAGGTGCTGGAGAAAACTTCGAAGATAGGGAACATCGGGAGACACATCACCCAGTCGAATTGAGTGACTAAAACCAGGACAATAAATTTTTCGATCAGTCCCGTAGACAATATTATTTATCTTTGCGCGGGTCAAAACTCCGACATTTCCCGTAGGCTGCTTGAGTCCCCAAGGGGTAAGAATTTGTGCTTCAAAAATAAGCTGAAACCGATTAACTGCCTCCTGTGTATAACGATCATATTGTCCGGTAAGGACAAGAGTTTCCCCCTGAAATTCATTCAAAAACTTCTGCAACTTGATCACATCGGCCGGATTATTTTTCCTTTGCGGAGTTATATTGACAGTTAAATACTGCTGTTCCCGAAAATTTTCATAGATAAAGCCATCATTGGTCCCTTCTGGGAGAGTAGCTGGAGAAGCAAATAAAGAAGGAGTAAAAATAATTACTCATGTCCATAAAAGGACTTTTTTCAAAAAAATTGTTAAATCCATAGTAGAAGTGATTCTACGAGAAAAAATAAAGAGTCAAGTCAAAAAAGAATTGTACATTGAATATAAAAAGTTTTTTTCTACAATTCTTTCTATCCTCCCCAGAGGTGCATCTCATCGGTTTTTTTTCCTTATAACCTATTTTCTCTTGAGGAGTTGCTCAGTGCCTAACAGTATTGGGACGAACACTTCGAGTATATATGGCAGAACCATATATACATTTGAACTCAATCGGAAAATTTCCATGTATAACCCTGGGGAGAGACTTGCCTGGAATGGTAAGTCGAGTAGAGTCTCATAACTATGAATAGCCGAAAATCCTCCATTGATGCACGAAAGATCCAAATTCTTTGACTCATAGTCCGAGAGTATATAAAAAGTGGCTATGCGACTGGGAGTAAATCCCTGGTACGCGATGAAGGAATGGATATATCCCCAGCGACTATCCGCAATGACATGAAACAACTCGAGGACATGTGACTTGTATATCAACCCTACAATTCCGCTGGACGACTACCAACAACACGGGGAATCAGAATGTATGTAGACTATCTCATCGAGGTAGCTCCCCAACGCTACCTTGGAAATCCCCTTCTTTCCGAAGAGAATACGCTCGAATTTCATGATGATCGCCTCTATGATCTAGTCTCAGATATCGCTCATGCAACACATGATCTCGCATTTTGCTCATCACCAGAAGCAGGAATTTATTGTATTGCCGGGCTCTCTCATTTTCTGCGGAAGCACAGTGAAACCCTCGGAGAACAAATTTTTACTGTCCTGGATACCATCGAAAACAGGACACTTTTTACCCGCACAATCAGTAATCTTGCTCAAACAGGACGTATTACAGTGTGTATTGGGGAAGAAAATATTCTTCCCGAGCTGGAGTCTTGCGCCCTGATGGTCGCCGATATACAGCTCTCGGAGCATCGTTGTCATCTTGGGCTCCTGGGTTCAAAAAGAACTGATTATGGATTCAATCTCAGTGTCCTCAAAACTATTGGTGTATAGAACATAATTCAGAAGAAACTCAAGAAAAATCACTGTACAGACAGGGTAATAGTCTATAATTTTCTCATGAAAAAACTTTTCCTCTCATATTGCCTCCTCACAACAAGCATTTTTGCTTTTGCCTATAGCCAAACTGATGTCGAGAATGCCAACTTTCTGGCTGAAAAGGGTATTATAAAAAAACAGAATACTGGTGATGAGTACCGTTTAGATGATCGTATTACTCGATCAGAACTCGTCGGTATAGCCCTCAAATTGAGGTGAACAAATCTTCCTGATAATTATCAATGCAGAAGATATTTTTACGATGTCACAGGGAATGATTGGATATGTCGAGCAGTAGAAATAGCCGCAGACCAAGAACTTATTTCTCGTACAAATAATTTCTTTCGACCCCACTACCACATTTCTCGTGCTGAATCCTTGGCAATTATTCTCAAAGCAAGCGGACTGCTAGAGAAAATACCCCAAGTACTTTCTTATATTGACCCTCTTTTTGTATTTGTACCAAGAAACATCAATATAGATTCTTATCTTGATGGCTTGGTATCAAAAGATCCTTTGGTAAAAACAAAAGATATTGTTTTAGTAGATATCCTGGATTGGCAATTTTCTATAATTCAGAAAGCGATTTATCTAAAAGTAATTGATAAAACAGATTCCGTTCCGGGTGACAATAAAAATTTCCTCGACGGAAAAACCACGAATCCTCCATCCGATTATACAAAACACCAGATTCGCTGGTTTCGGGAATGGTTTTTTATTAATCGAGCTGAAGCATTTAGATATCTGAAAAATACCTACAATAAACGAGAGCTTGCTTCCGGTGAGGTAAACATTTAACTTTTTATTCTTTTTTCTATGAAAAAATTTCTTCTTTTCTTAGTAGCCGTACTCGTTCTTGGCGGTCTCTGGGCAATAGGGCAATATAATGCTCTCGTATCTGGTCGCGCTTCTGTCGATCAGGCTTGGTCAGATGTCGAAGTCCAATATCAACGTCGTGGTGACCTTATTCCGCAGTTGGTCGCAACCGTAGAGGGTGCCGCAAATTTTGAAAAAACAACATTAACACAAGTGGTTGAAGCCCGTGCAAAAGCAACTCAGGTCAAAGTAGATCCTTCCAACGCACAGAGCTTGGCTGCATTCAACGCATCACAGACAGAGCTCGGAAATGCTCTCTCACGACTTCTCGTCTCAGTGGAGGCATATCCTGACTTAAAGGCAAATCAAAATTTTCGGGATCTTCAGTCGCAATTGGAGTGAACAGAAAACCGTATTGGAGTAGCACGAGGAGATTATAATGCAGCCGCTACCGGATGGAATGTCCGTATCAGTCGTGTACCAACAATAATCATAGCTCGTCTTCTTGATTTCGACACAGTAGCTCTTTTTGATGCTCAGCCAGGAACTGAAAACGCACCAAAGGTCGAGTTTAATTTCCAAAAGTAATCTTCGATCCATGAAATATCTGGTAATTTTTATTATTACTGGTTTGCATTTTATTTTTGCAGATTTTATTGTCCCTCCCACTCCGGCTTCTCCGGTTTATGATGAAACTTGAGTGCTCTCAGTAGAAGAAAAAAATAGGCTCGAAAGTATTATTTTTGGTATAGAAAATGACACGTATCATCAAATTGGAATTGCTATTCTTCAGAGTCTCCAGGGAAGAACCATAGAAGAAGTATGAGTTACCTTGGCCCGTTCATGGTGAATCGGACAAAAATGACTTGATAACGGGCTTCTTTTTCTGGTAGTCCCCAGTGAACGAGCCACACGTATAGAAGTAGGTCGGTGACTCGAATGAGTCATGACTGATCTTCTATCAAAAAGGATAATTGATGAAAACCTTCTCCCCTTCTTCAGGGAAGATAATTATTTCGAAGGTTTCGAAAGTACCTTGAGACGTATTACTCCTCTTCTCACAGGAGAAAAAGTGACACTTCCTGCAGCTCCTGCAACTATCATAGATACACTTTTACCCTTGCTTTTTTGGTTGTCATGGGGAGGATTTTTTCTTGGATCTGTCTTTTTTGAACCCTCAAAGGCATGGTGGCCGGGAATAATAATTGGTGCATTTCTCTGAGGCGTATCGATGTGGATGGCACTCAGTACCTTGAGCGCTCTGCTGGTAGGAATGATTTCATCTGCAGGGGTTTTGGGAGGTTTGGATTTTGCATTTTCTAAAGGAATAATTCGTGCCATTAAAAGTAGACCTCACGGAGGTCGATGGTGAGGGTGATTTGGAGGTTCGGGCGGGGGAAGTTGGGGCGGTTTTGGATGAGGGTGATTTGGATGAGGTGGTGCAAGTTGACGGTGGTAGATAATTTCAATATATTGTCAATACTCTTTCTGAGGTCTTTGGTTCCTGTCCGTTTTGAATTCCACAGAAAAATCTGGTAGGATGTCATGGAATGATACACATGAAAAAGATATTCTTCCTGGCATTTCTCCTCATTGCAATTCTATGGGGATACGATGTTCTCGCACAAACATGGTCTTTTAACTGTGGCAGTAACAACTGTCTTCGGGCAGGAGTCGATGCAGCTGGGAATATTATCGGTCGACAATCAGGAGTGATCACCGGGAAATGAGTTGCAAGAGCTATTCAGGATATCATCAAATACTTTTTGACCTTTTTGAGTCTGATAGCCGTGATCTATGTGATGTGGGCTGGCGCCCAGATGCTTCTCTTCCCCAGTAGTGAAGAATCAAGTGAAAAAACAAAAAAAATTATTGTTTCCGTCATTCTTGGAATTGTGATTATCTGGTTTGCTTGGTGGATTGTAAGCACATTATTCTTTGTGCTCAATAACCCACGAGTAACAAATACTCTTTTCCCTCAAGCACTCGCGGAAACTCAAGTACGAAGGGTCGATTTTACCACGTACAGCAATAAAATTCGGGCATTGAAAACAAAAATTCGAGGAGCCTATGATCCTGCAGTAGTCAGTGAATTATCAACTCTTGTTGATGGCGCCTACGATCACCTTCCTGATCGAGCCGAGATGTACATCAACAAACAAATGTATGACAAAGTAAAAAAGGCTATCAGCGATTACAATCTACACCGTGCAGAAATTGATAGGGGGGTTCTGGAAAATGCGGTAGAAAGTTTTCTCGAGCAAACAAAAACATTTCAAATACAAGGCGATATTTCCGCAACTCCTCGGATAGGAGATGCTCCACTTTCCGTGACTCTAGAGGGGAAAAATGTTGTTGATGCAAGTGGCACGCTCATCGGTGAGAATAATTATATTTGGTGGTTTAGAACTCCTGATGGAGCTCAGATTATTGGAAGAGGAAAAACGATAAATCACACCTTTGGGAAAGAATGAACCTACACGGTATACCTGACCGTCAATTCAGAAAGCAAAAATAGCCGATGATTCACGGACGTTATCAGTTTTGAAGATCAGATAACAATCGAAGTAGGGCAACCAAAAGTACATTTTCTGATATATTTCAATGATCAGCTTGCCACCAACAATACAGTAAAAATACCCTCCTTAGAAGCAAATCAAAAAATACTTGTTGATGCGACGCAGACAAAATTCTCATCTGGATATACTATTGCCAAAACCGAATGGGATTTTGGAAATGGGGAGAAAATAGTGCATGATACCCCTCCTGTCGTAGAAGCACAAGAATTTTCTGAAGGTGAGTATAGTGTAAAAATCACGCTTACTAGAAATGACGGGGAAACGTTCTCCAAGAGCATAACATTGAAGGTGGGCGACCCTATTGCCTCTATAAACGTAAGCAATAAGAAACCCAATAAATGAGATACCGTCATTTTTCAAGCAAAAAAAGCTTCTCAAGAAGGTGTCTCATATTCATGGGAAATCAAAAAAGCAGGATTCGAACAAGTATTATCTACGGCGTCTGGACCACGAATGGAGTACAATTTCAAAGATATAGGACGCTACAGTGTGGGCCTTATCTCTTCAAAATGAGAAATCAGAGATAAGGAGACAGTCGAAATTGAAATAGAGTCACGTGCTCCTATTGTCCGATTTACTTCGGATAAAGTTGGACCCGAAAGTCCAAACATATATATATTGGATGGTACATCTACCTATGATCCTGACTATCCAGATGACAGAAATCTCAAATATGAATGGTTTATCAACGATAGGCCTGTGAGTCTTTCGGATACAAATTCTAATAATAGCCGTGGGCTCTACACTTTTAGCGAAATCTGAGAGTACCGAATTGAACTTCAAGTAACTGATAAAGAAGGAAAAAAATGAACTTTCAAAAAGAATATTTCCATTAAGAGCCTTCTTTCTATCAAACTCAACATTAAACCTCAGGTAGCTAAAAGAGGGGAAAAGGTGCTTCTATCTGCTCTGGCCCCAAATGCTGATATTTTTGAATGGACTATAGGTGGGCAAGAAACCGTTGCCACCGAGATCGGAAGACATATTATTATTTTTGAAAAAACAGGAAACTATACGCTCAATCTCAAAGTAACTGATAGAGATGGAAATACCAATATTGTTGAAAGAAAGATATACGTGGTAAATAGTGATAGTCCGTTTGCTGTGCTTCAGCTTTCTACAAAAAGTACACTCTCAGAAATACAAAAAAATGCCTGTGATGGACAGGATGCCCTCATAGTTGATCGGGTGACTCCAGTCTCTATGGTTGGCGACAAAAGTACCAATGCAAGTGGAAAAGTATGAGACCTAACGTATTTCTGGAAAGTAGGATTGAATCATAGTTCCACACAGAAGAATCTCGCATACACTTTTGACGAGCTTGGATGTGAAAAAATAAGCCTTACCGTTACCGACAAAAAAACATGAGCCTCGCATACCTCTGAAGAGTGGATTAAGGCAGTCAATGTTCCTCCTCGCTTTTCCGACATTCAAGTCGCTGTAGAGAATATCGATCAGGATCCTCTGCGGGTCAATTTAAAAATTGAGGGAGCAAAAGATCCCGATGGAATTATACGTTCATACACATGGTATTATTACACCAATCCAAATGAGACCCAACCTCAGGGATTTCGGATAACCACAAAACCTGAAACCAGTTTCAATCTGCCAAAAATTAATGGCCGATATTATTTTTCCGTTATCATGGAGGATTCGAGTGGGCTCAAAGTAGACACACGAGATCTTTCGGAAAATACATTTTCTACTCCAGACCTCCTCGTCAATCAAAATATTGCTACCCCCGTGATTGATTTCCAAGCAAAAACAAAAGATATTAAATTTTGAGACCCGGTAGAGCTCTCCGTCAACGCAAAAAATGCTCTTGGACAAGATATTGGTAAAAACGCTGAATACCGATGGGATGTTGATGGGGACGGATTTTACGATATAAAGACTCTAGAACCTGTCTTCCAATATACCTACCCAAAACCTGGAGAATATCATCCAAAGGTAAAGGTAACGCATAGGGGATTATCAACAACAAAATTTCTTACTATCAACGTCATAAACCGGCTTGTACCCGAAATGAAAGTACAAGTCATTGGGGATAAGATTATTGCCTACAACACCTCCTCAGGAATGATACAAAGTGTTGCATGGTTTGCTGATGGGAAGAAAGTATCAGAAAATAAAGAGTATCTCGTGTTTACTCCAGAAGAAAATAAGTTTCCACAAAAGCTTAAACTCCAAATTTCTGATGGACAAGACTCTCAAGAAGTCGAAATGGGTGTACAAAAAAATCCAAAAAATAAGGTGCTGGTGAAAAAAATCACCCGCCCTCTGGTTCTTCTCTCAAATATTGGCAATGAAATGGAAGAAACACCTGACACAGTAACATGGAAAGATCCTCTCAAGCCTCTTTTTCTCTACCCAGGCGAATCTTCATGAGAAATACAATACTATGTGATTGATACTGATATTGATATCGACACAGATCTTTCTGGAGGCAAGGATGATGATGCCGACAATAAATGAACAGCATCTTACAGACTTGGCCGACCGTTCCAGGTGCCAATCGGTAACAAAAGGGTTACTATTATGAAGATACGTCTCCTCAAAAGTGACGGAGGAGAAATAGATACACGACAGGTACGAGTGATTCGTGAATTTATCGCTCCTGTTTCTGATAGTCCGGTCCCAGAAAACACCAAAACTCCTCTCCAGTTTAACCTTTCAGCAGAAGATAAATGACGTCTTGATCAGCTCAATAATCTCATCAAGAATGTTCCTGAAGAAGAGCGAGTGATACTTACTCGCTATACTGATCAATTATGAGACATCTGGTATGATCGAGCCGATCGAGCAGAGACATTGCTCCAATTCTCACAAGCAGTGGAAAATAGCAAAACCATACCCGCAGACCTCAAAAATCGTATCATGGAACAAATAGCTTTGATCTATACTCAGGGCGAACAGAATGCCGCCGAGAAAGATCTCGCACGTACTGTTATAGCAGACTTGCTCGCAAAAAGTTCATACAGAAAAGAACTCTTCGGTGACGGAACTGGTGAAAATACGGGAGAATTGTGACAAATCATCGATAACCCAGAATACTATGAGAGAAACAAATCACTCGTTGAAGGTATTTACGAAAAATATATTCGTTACGATACTCAGATCTCCGATGATGCAAAGGCAGCTATACGTCAAAAACTAGAAATTCTTATTGGAAAACCTCCGGTAAATCCAACACCCGAAACTACTCCAGAAGAAAACAGTGATAAGGACACATTCTGGTCAAAAATAAAAAATTCTCTTTGAGCCCTGGGAAAATGGTTTTTATGGGCAATAGTTTTCATATTTGGTCTTCTCGGTTTCATATTTGTTTTCAGGAGAATTGGAAAAAACAAGTCTGCGACTCACGAACCAGAAAATATACATGAATGAGAAGAAGTGCATAGTGGGGCTGACTGGATGCATCAGGGTACCCAAGAATGATCAGCCAAGCATGATGAACACAGTGCACCCGATTGGCTCAAAGAACAAGATTCACCATTTGGTTCAGAAGATATTCTCAAACAAACAGGAAATGAGACGGCACCCGACTGGCTCAAAGAAGAAAATACACCAGAAGAGCTTTCCTCTGATGCATTTAAAAATCCTCTTTCCGAAGAGATCCACGAAGAAACACTTAGTACAAATACACCAAAACTACCCGAAGAACACGAAACTCCTCTTCCAGAAAAAAACACTATCGAGAAAGAAGAAACCACACATGGAGGAGCTGATATTCCTGATTGGCTCAAAGGCGCTGAAACAGAAATAGAACCAGAAGCAGTGTCGGAAGCGATTCCAGAAACACCATTACCTGAACCAGAAAAAAATGCCATCCAAGAAGAAACCGGAGGTGCAACAACTGTTTCTCTCGAAGAAAATATACCTGATTGGCTTCGCGGAGCCGATGCAGAAAAAGTGAATGAAGAAAATAAACCTTCCCCAGAAGAAAAAATACATGATCTTTTTGCAGAAAATACAGAAACACCACAGGAAGAATTTGTCCCATCAAATAGCACTATTACAAATACAGAAACGCAAGAGATGAGTACTTGAAATGTCGAAGAAAAAAATAATACTACTGAGGCCGAAACAAAAAATACCGAGAAGAAGAAAAAGAAAAAATGGAAACAACAAAACCATTGGAAGGATAAAAAATGAAACAACCTTCCTCACGATCAACAAAATCAACGTATTTCCGGAGAAAAAGATCTCCTCAATCCTCCTCATGATATGTTACCCGAAGCTGAGAATCTGATCCCTCCTGCCTCACCCAATAGTCAATAATTATGGATACTCCAAAAAAAAATCCCGAAGTATCACCTCTGAAAAAAAATTCTCTTTGGCAGAAACTTGTACGGTATACCTCAAATGACCAAGACTACACCGCTCCAATAAAAATTGTGAAGACCACTGGACCAGAGAAGCCAAAACAAAAAGGGAAAAGGATAAAAGCCGCGCTCACAATTTTTGTGACATTCTACCTACTTTTATGCGCCTTTGTTCTTCTCAATCCGCAGTACGCGCTCTTCTTTAACAATGTTCTCGGGGTACAGTATCTCACCGTCAGAACCACCCTTGAGTACACGATATACACCGTGTATAGTATATTTGGAATTTGACTTGGGGCAGGCTTTCTCTTTTTTGGATATCGTGCATTAGCCATCAAAACCAAGAGTCGTCTCAAACGGACAAATATATGGATGTTGACCATTTTTTTCTGCGCTGCATTTTTCTCCAATATTGCGCTTTTTGCCTGGACATATGATTGGTTTCGCAGAATCGATTTCAATAACCTCGATGGTCGTGTACTCATTTATGACAACACGATCTTGAAATATATAGAACCAACCAATGATCCTACACCTGCTCAATTAGGTACTGACGTAAAAATTGGACCCATTAATGTACGATATGATCTAAGTGCCTACATCAAAAGGATGGCTCGACTGGAAGGACTTGTTTTTTCACAACCATATACATTTGAAATAGATTACGATGGGGATAAGAAACCAGACCGAGGATCAGGCAGAAATAATAACGTTGAACGTCCCATAAGTGATATCGATTACGCTCCAATCCTAACACCAGAATTTGCTTATGATAAACCTGGTACATACAAACCCACAGCCAGCATAGAGGGAACTGATGTTGGAGGAAAATCGATAAAAATCGAGCTCGATATCCCAGCAATCACGATCGAAAAAGTCGTCACTATTGGTCGTACAAATTTAGCAAATGGTGGAATACAATATACATTTGATGCGGGGACACTAGCAGACTTGGGTCTCGTGCGATGGTCAGTCCTCTGAGAGCCTTCGATGAGCAAGGATGGGTATCAGTTCTCTCCAGAAAAGATTTTCAATCCTCCGACGATTATTTGTGCTCAAATATTCCGATGAAAAGCTCCGATTTCCGATACCTGTGATTGGAGATTTGTCACCCAAGAGACAACAAAAAGTAATATCCAGGATACGGCGATAAAAATCAAAATTGATCCTCTCAACACACTCAAATATCAATTCAGCGTTGAACCAAAAGCCGTACAAGGAGATATACGAGCAGTACGGTGGTTTATTGATGGAGATATGTATGTAGGGAAGTTTGCTTCTGGAACAGAAAAAATCTTTGATTACACCTTCCACGATCCGGGAACCTACAAAGTAGAAGCTGAAATAGAGGATTCCCTAGGAAATATTGTTCGTGTCGCAACTCCAGAACCAATCTTTACAGCAGAAATGGTCGATCTCAAGGAATGATTTTGACTCACCATTTTGGACGAAGAGAAAAATAATCTTGCCAACGGTTCCTATGATAAAGTAACACAGTCCTATCTTCTTCCCGATTTCCCAGTCCCCTGAATACTGAAGCTCGATGCAACAAAGATACGAGCCAATTCACCTCGATTACGCCTCTTAAAAGTTGAATGGGACACCAATAATGATGGTGTCTATGACCAAGAATGACTCTCTCTCGAACACGATCTTCAGCTGCCTGGTCGGTATGACATACGAGGAAAATATACTTTTGTTGATATCTCTGTGGATGGGAAAGATGTCCCTATTCTGCATATTGATAGAATCGCTGTAGTAGGAGTAGAAAAGCCAATTGACGTTCGAGTGAGGATCACTCCTGATCACAGTTATGCTCCAGCAACTGTTCGATTTGATGCATCTGGTTCAAAAATAAAAAAATGAGATATCAGAAAATTTATTTACGATTTTTGAAATGGAAAAACGTATGAAGGAGAGGGTGTGGTAACGACCTATAAATACGATCTTCCCGGAGAATACACGATCACCGTCACCGCTGTCGCCAATTCAGGAGAAAGAGCCTCAAAAAGTTATATACTGCTTCTCAAGAAGCCTCAAGAAACCGCTCGCATCAAACCCAGCATTGCTTCTGGACTTGGAAGTGTTGATCTCCCGATAACATTTGAAGCAATGATTGCCGGAACAGAAAAAAGTATTTTATGGGATTTTGGAGATGGTAACGGCACAAAAGAAGGAAAAACTATCCTCTATTCTTTTCAAAATCCTGGAACATACAAGATACAGATGAAAGTCCTGTATACTTCATGAATTGAAGAATCCGATACTATACTCTACACCGTACAATAATGATCTCCACTGTTATAAATCTCTGATCCTACCTTCTTCCTCTGAGTATTATTTTTCTTGGGGCATGCATTTATGCGAGCGTTATAGCCAACCTTGGGAAAATCAGAAAGATATCAGCCACCACACTAGGACTTACGGGGATCATCGTTATTACCTGTATTTTTCTCCCCTTTAACTGGTCTATACACAATTCTGGTGCTGAAAAAGATGTATCTCTCTTCTTCTTTGGACTCAACATTCAGGGCGTCAATTTTATCGAAACATTTACTGATGCACTTCTCCGGGTAGGAGTATCAGAAAAATATATTCAGAATGGCATCACCTTTTTTCTTGCGTTCCTGGAAGAGGGAGCCAAGCTCACCCTGCTTATTCTCTGTATCAGAAAAAGTCTTCGTATACCAGTGATGATTGCCTATATTTTCATAGTCGGCCATATTTTCCGAGAAGTATTTCTTCTGGATCATAACGATACGCTTCTGTGGGGCACCATTACCGGAAGTGTGATGGGGGCTGTTATTCTCTGGGTACTTCTCTGAATTACGATAAAAACTGAAAGCGTGGCGAATTATATTTATAGTATTGCGCTTGTTGCAGTTGGATTTGCATTTGCAGAAAATATCAAATATCTAATAGATCTTGCAGAAATAGGACGAACCGAAACCGAGATCCTCAATAATGCTGTTTTGCGGTCTATTTTTGGTTATCTCTCTCATATCTTCTTTAGTATGGTATGTGTAGCACTCTATGCGCGTGGTCGATTTGCATTTCTGAGAGACATGG
>CAYPRD010000006.1:0-37928 GCA_964413195.1 uncultured Candidatus Peribacteria bacterium | reverse complement strand
ATGGGGCGAACGACGGGGCTCGAACCCGCGACAACTAGATTCACAGTCTAGGGCTCTACCAGCTGAGCTACGTCCGCCACAACAAGACCTCCCGTACACGGGAAGTGGGGCTAGTATAAAGAGTCATGCAAAAATGCAAGTCGTTATTGGGTCAAATCTGCTCTACTCCCAACAATCGCAAGATGGTCATGAAAATAACTCTCTGACAAAATCTGAAATCTCTCTGATGTCTCTGCCTGAACACGAGTGTGAGGAGCAAATCCAAAAAAAGACACCACCATCACCAAGACAATACTAAAGAAAAGCGAGAAAAGGGAATGGATATTGGTGTGTTGCATGGGTCAAGAATACCACATATAGAGTTGAAAAGTCAAATGATTGTTTATACTACTTCTATGTCCCGCTATGATTTTTTCTTTTGACTGATTCGTATACCGCTCGAACTCGCTATCGTTGTACTCGCTTTTTGGATAGCGCGTGATATACGTATAACAACAGACCTTATTCCTGGTATCCAGCTCCCTACTCGGACAATAGAAACACAATATTTATTGATGCTCGCTGGTGTGAGCTATGGAGTGCTCGGCACAATTTTTGCTTTTCAAAAACTCTACACTATTGAAGTAAAAAAAGGAATTATAGAAGAAATATTTTTACTCACGCGGGGGATAATAGCAGGATTTTTTATTATTATTGGAATCATTTATCTCACGAACGGTTTTCCCTATGAGACTATCCTTATCCCCCGATTGATCTTGATCTATGCATTCTTATTTATACTGTGAGGCGTCATAGTGGAAAGAATGTGAGTACGGTATTTGCGTTTGTGGCTCCTCGGGAAAAAATGGTTTCCAAAGAAAAAAACATTGCTCATTCTTCATCACAGCGAGCCACACATTGAACACTCTCTGTTAACGGAAAAAGGGAGACAATATATAGGATACCTAGCTCCTTTTCTTTCTGCGAGCACCCTCCCATATCGTGGTACTATACAAAATTATCGAGAAGTTATAGAAAAACACGATGTCGAAGAGATCCTCATGATTGGACACGATCTCCCCCATGAAATACAAAAAAACCTCTTTGAATACTGCCAAATCCATGGCATCACCTATAGATATACTGGCAATCTATACGAGACCGGGAAAAACAATACTCATATCGATTTTATTGGTCGTATACCATTTGTAGAAATACGTCATAGTGGGATCACTCCTTGGGGAAGAATCGTGAAAAGAACATTTGATATCATACTCTGATGCATACTTCTTCTTATCATGATACCCTGTGGTCTTGTGTTAAGTCTCATTATTGTACTGGATAGTCCAGGATTTCCCCTCTACGTCAGTCAGAGGGTAGGACGAAATGGAAAAATATTTTCTATGATGAAATTTCGTTCTATGGTACGTGATGCAGAACAAAAAAAACAAGCTATCTATGAAAAAAATGAACGACAAAACAGTCCTCTTTTTAAAGTACAACACGATCCACGAATCACGCGTATAGGACGCTGGTTACGACGATGGTCAGTCGATGAGCTCGCACAAGTTGTCAATGTCATACGCTGAGACATGAGTTTTATTGGGCCACGACCCCATCTTCCTGAAGAAGTACAACAGTATACAGAAAAACACAAACAAGTCCTCACGATCAAACCAGGCATCACTGGGATGGCTCAGGTGTATGGCAGAGATAAAAATAGTTTTGATCGGGAGATAGAGCTGGATCTCTTCTATATTGAGAACTGGAGCCTACTGCTGGATACAAAAATTCTACTTCTTACTTTCCGGGCGGTATTTCAGGGAAAATAATTATATACTTTTATGTCTCTACTTCATAAAAACTTTGAACAAATCCTCCAAGAACAGGAGAAATGAATTTTTTATAGCATGAAAAATCGGCAAATAAAAGCCTTTTTAAGAGCTATTATCTATTTTTGAGTTCCTGCTACGTGTTATTTATTCCTTCATCCAGAAAACGCAGGAAATTTTATCATCATTGCTTCACCAATTCTTATCGCCACTTTTAGTGCCTGGTTTGTAATCAGTTTTGAGAAAGTACAATCTCGATTCCTCAACTTTGCAAGTGAGCTTTCTGGGCAGATGCTCGAGGCTTTCATTTGATCTTGCATCATCCTCTTGGCCGGAATCGTGTCAAATGTTTCTATTTCCAGCTTTCCAGAAATACTTATCATAGCAAAAAAGATAGGTCATATACCCTTTATCGATGAATGTATTAGTATTTGGCTTATGATTGGTTCAATACGTTTCCTCTATCAAGTTATCATGAGTGCATTACGCTATGACCTTCTTGATGCCACAAATCAAGGAATCTCCCCTCTCGCAAAAAAAGCATATCAAGCTTTGGGAAGTACAATACGAGAGAAAGAAACATTAATCGTAGACGGAGTCAATCTTGTAAGTGGTAATGTAATTATTGCTGATATTTTTCTCGAAATACTTGATCAGCTCAAAAAAATAGGAACCCTGGGAGAAGACGGGACATACCAAGAATTTGTACGTCGGTGATTTGCAATATTACAAAACCCGCAATACGTAGAAAATAATTTATCAGCACAAAAAATTGTCGATATTTTCGCGTATGAAACATCAGAATACATTCTTGATATCCTGATGACTCGCAACCTGATATCAGAATCCAAAAAAAGACATCTTGATTTCCTTCTCGAAAGACTCAGGGGAGATATTGATCAAAAAGAAGCAGACGCTCGTATCCGTCTTGTCATACAATATTTCCGTCACATATTTGAAGAGATAGGATAAATTTGACAATAAAAGTTGCGTCAAGAAAATAATACCTATAATCCATTCGTCTCAATGCCAGAAGGAGATTTCACCCCTCACTATCGTCCAAAACCGCTCACAAAAGCACAATTGCGGGCAATAGAGAAAAAATTCCAAGGTGCAAGTGAAAAGATACGAGATATACAAAAGCAAGAAGAAAAGGAACAAGATGATGATGTCGAAAATCCGCACTGGGTATAGACGTATGTAGCCGTAGTTCAGCTGGAAGAACGCTTCCCTGCGAAGGAAGAGGTCACAGGTTCAAATCCTGTCGGTTACACCATTACACATTTAAAAAGGATTTTCACCACTACCACTCTCTTCGATTTACTCCACCCTCGCTTACTCGGCGTAAATCTCGTTCCGGTTCAAATCCTGTCGGTTACACCATTACACATTTAAAAAGGACTACCCAACACTCCCCTCCATCTCTAGTGCAATAAGAGCATTCAGTTCTGCAGCGTATTCGAGTGGTAATTCTTTTACAATTGGTGAGATAAAACCATTGATAATCATAGCTTTTGCTGCATCTTCAGCTATTCCACGACTTCGAAGATAATGGAGTTGTGCCTCATTGATACGCCCAGCACTCGCCTCATGTGCACAAATAGAAGACGTATTGCGAACGCGTATATCCGGGATAGTGTCATTTTTTGATACAGAATCGAGAATAAGCGCATCGCAATCAATACGGCTGACAGAATTATGTGCCTGTGGCTGGATGTCCAGGAGTCCTCTGTAGGTCGATAATCCTCCTCCTTGTGAAAGCGATTTCATGATAACATTTGAAGTTGTTTCTTCTCCAATATGGATAACTTTTGCCCCACTATCCACTTCCATACCAGTATTTGCAAACGCTACACCGAGATGATCACAGCAGGATTTCTTCCCTTGCAAAATAGTACAAGGATAGAGCATAGTAACACCACTTCCAAAGTTTCACCCTACCCATTCCATATATCCTTCTTCTTGTACGAGAGAACGTTTTGTATTGAGATTATAAGTATCGAGAGACCAATTCTCCACTGAGGTATAGCGCATTTTAGATTTTTTACCAACAAAAATTTCTACCATACCAGCATGCAGACTTGGAGTGTTGTATTTGGGGGCACTACATCCTTCAATATAGTGTGCTTGTGCTTCATCCTCTATGATCATCAATGTATGTTCAAACTGTCCACCAGAACGCACATTCATACGAAAATAAGCCTGCAGTGGATCAGAAATGCAAACACCTTTCGGAACATAGAGAAATGTTCCACCAGACCATACAGCACCATGGAGAGCAGCAAAGATATGATCCGTTGCTGGGATCAGCTTCATAAAATATTTTTGTACAATATCAGCATGTTCATGAACAGCAATAGACATATCGAGAAATATCACTCACAGATCGCGTAATTCATCACGCAGATTGTGGTAAACTACTTCACTATCATATTGTGCTCAAACACCCGCCAACATAGTTCGCTCTGCTTCTGGGATACCAAGTCTTTCAAACGTATTTTTTATAGTCTCTGGTACATCATCCCACGTGGTGGCATTTTTTGCTCCTTCGGGTCGAGCATAATAACAGATTTTCGCGAGATCAAGCTTATCTAATTTTGGCCCCCACTGAGGAAGAGATAGGGTTTGAAAAATACGAAAACTTTCCAAACGTTTTTTCAACATCCATTCTGGTTCTTTATTCTGTTCCCAAATTTTTCTGACCACAGATTCCGTTACTCAATATGCAAATTCACCTACATACGACGCGTCATCATGACCATCAAAAAGAGCTCGAGACACTTCTCCTATGGGACCGATATCTTTTGATCACGAAGACATACAACTGAGTATAATAAAATCTCTCCAAGAGAGATTCAAAAAGAATTCATGAAATGGCTCCCCGGGTAGGGTTCGAACCTACGACCAATTGGTTAACAGCCAACTGCTCTACCGCTGAGCTACCGAGGAACAGGGGGCATTGTAGAGACACACGAAATTTTGTCAAAAAAAATCTCTGCCGGGAGAAGCATTTGCAAAAACATATTTTTGTCTAAACTCTGCCCTACGTTGGGGATTCGCCAAGTGGTAAGGCTCCGGACTCTGAATCCGGCACCGGGGGTTCGAATCCCTCATCCCCAACCAAAATTTGTACCAAATAGTTATTTAATACTATATTCTACATCATTGTGGTGGTGGCCAACCAATAAGTTTCTCATACCATTTAGGAAGGTATACATAAGGTAATATCGATGTCTCTACGCTGTCAGTATAATGATGACACCGTTCTATTCTTAAGTGCCCTGTGTTATTCAGAAGAGCAAAATATACAAAAATAATAATCAGAAGAATGGAAACCGCCCAGCGAGAAATAGCACTGGAAAGTATGAATACCATCCGGATGAAGAATAGAGAGCTGATCATCATGCCAATATACCAATTTCCAGTTCCTATCGAACCTCTAAAGAAAAAAAGAGCAATTGCAGTGTATAATAGTATTCCAATATACTTCATGAACTTATCATACAAGAAACGGTCTGTTATTCAAAATTTTTAGAAAAAAACACCCTCCGCAAAGAGGGTGTTTGGTACAAGAAAAAACTACTTCTTTTTCGTAGCTTTTTTAGGAGCCTTTTTAGGTGCTGCCTTCTTCGCTGGAGCCTTCTTGACTGCTTTCTTTGGGGCAGCTTTTTTTACTGCTTTCTTTGGAGCAGCTTTTTTGGAAGCTTTTTTAGGAGCCGCCTTCTTCTTTGGAGCTGGCATACAGAAGAGAATTAAGGAAATAAAAACGATACAAAAAAAATTGTATAGATAAGTCTATTTTCTCTACAAAAAAATACCTTTCCAAAAAAATATTTCATGCAAAAAAATATTGTTATAAACAATAAATATTTTTTTCAAAAAGCTCTCTATCAGCAGCACTATAACATTTGATAAAAATCTTTCTTTTTCTTTTGATACAATTCCTCTTGGCGAACAAGTTTGAGATACTCCTCAGGAAAAATAAAATATTTCAGAGCTTCTTCCAGGTAAATCGTGTTTTGACTTCCTTTTGCAAAAAGAAAATATTTTTCAGGATCTTGAGAGAGTATGGATCGAATATATTCTCCCGCAACACGAGAATCAAGGGTGAAAAAAGTCTTATCTCTCCATGCATCTCCCACCAAAGGCTCTATCACTTCCATACATACCGCACCAACAAAAATATAATAATCGATCGGATACGTTGCCAATCGTGACCAAAGTTCTGCATGTCGAGCTTGCTCGAGAGCACCCAACTCTCTCATATCTCCCAGAAGAGCAATAGTCCGACGTCCATCTTTCTTCGCGAGACGCACCAGCATTTCTACACCGGCCAAAATAGGTTCAAAGCCACCATTATACGTTCCATCAATAACGAGACTTTCATTCACTCATCGCAGAATATTTCCCCTCGCAACCGGAAGATGAATGTGCCGCAAAAAAGACAGACGATCAAGTGGTGGAATATCCATTTCAAGGGCAACCAAAAATGCACCAACCAAAAGGCCACTATGATGTGCTCCCAAAATAGGAGAAACAAGATGGTAAGGGGTATTTTTGTAGGAAAAATCTGTTTCTATACCATCTGGGTGCTCAGTAATCTCCTGGATAACAAGATCACTTTTTTTGGCATCATGTCCATACCATACCTGTGCTAAAAAATCCTCCTGATGAATATCATCAGCATTTGCAATAGCATAGGTATTTTTATGTTTACGGCGCAGGATTTTTTTCTTCTCAGCATAGTACGCATATTCATCAGTAAATCCCGCAAGATGCGAGGGAGAAAGTTTGGTAAAGAGGACGATATCAGGTTCAACGATATCTATCTGAATATCCATTTCTCACGCATGATCCACACCATATTCCAGAACCAGTATGCGAGGATACGTTGATCGTAAAAGTGTATAAACTCACTGAAAAAATGTCCGTATCCAACCAAATATATTTTTCCCAGGACTACGAACCATCAAGACAGAGAGAGCCAATCACCATTCACCATTATAGTTTCCCTCTGGGCTCCAGACATCTTTATTTGCACGTTTCAATATTTCCGTGATAACGTGTCGAACAGTCGTCTTCCCAAAAGAACCAGTAACACCAATAACAGAGGGTGAATGCTTGAGAATAACAAGACGCGCCAAAAGACAAAAAATGCGCTGAACAAGATGAACAAAAAAAAGTTTCATACCGCCGATTATACCAAGTCCTTGGCGGCGGCAAGTAGAAATAAATATTGTATTTATAAAAAAAGTATGGTACAGTACAGATATAAACTTTCTCCTTATGAAAAAAACACTCATTTTCCTGCTCTCATTGAGCCTCTCAGTATTCGCACAAAACCTCAATCCGACCAGCATAGATTGTAAAAGCCATCCCTCTTTCAACGCCAATGCGTGTGAAGTGTGCTACGAGGAAACACGGGATGCCACCGGTACAAATGCAGGCTGGAAAGCAGTTATTGAAGACGACATACGTATACCCTGGAAGCACTTGGGCGGAGATCTTGCCGAGATGATTTATGATGATGAACAATGACTCCCCGAACTCGTGGGTACTATCAAAGCAAGCGCTAAACCACAAAAATCAGAAGATCTCTGGTGATATCATGAAAATATTGTTTGGAAACCTTTTCCCGATCATAAAGAGTTCTTTATCGAAAAATGAGGCGAGGTCGGTTTATTTACGTTTAAGGATGGCGGAATGATACAAGTAGAGGGAAAATGAGAAGACACTCTCCTCTTCACCGTTCCCCTGAAAGTACGTGATTTTGATGCCAAAACCAATGAAGAGTCATCATCCAAAACACGAAAAATCTGTCTCTTGGAAAAGTTCACACCCAAAGCAAATCCAGCACCTGCAGTGCAAAATACGCCGAGCACTCCTCCCGTACAAAACACATCAACCCCATCACCAAACACGCCAGATACACCGGTAAATACTCCTCATAATGGTGATAAAAATGAGGATATACCAGTACTCAACGCTGCTGGGCCAGAGCCAGAAAGTACAACGACAAAAGTAGATACGAAAATTAGTGCAGAACAAACACAAACACAAGCCGGTCCAGAGATGTGGATCATCTTGATACTCGCATTTTTATGAGCAACAACCTGGAACGCATGGCAAAAACAAAAGAAGATATAGACTTTTTAATTTTATTGGTATAGTATCACTATGACACCTGGAGCGCCAACATGACCAGGAGAATCTGCAGAAAACTTGGACAAGCGAGCAGATGAAACCACCTATCATGGTGAGCAAGTGCGTTGGATGAGTGATACGTGTGAAAAATTACGACGTGAAGACCGAGAATTTCAATCTCTCATAGAGCGATATGATCAATGAACAGTATCAAAAGACGAACTCAGAGTCGCTTTTAAAAATAAAATCCGTGCCCTCCCAGCAAATATTCGAAAAAAAAAAGGGATAACTGATGCTGCCGATCCGACCGATACAGAGATAGAGAATTTTCTCGGTACATCAAAAGCATTTGAGTCCCAACTCATGTTTCAAATAGAGACAGACACGCACGCAAAAAAGAAGGCGCGAGAAAATATGATTCGTGACTGTATCGCTGTCGCACAGGATGATTATGAGAATTTTGATCCACAAGAACTAAAAACCTCTCTCGAAAAAGAAGGAAAAGGACGACTCAGAACATTTCTCGAGGTGCCACGTTATCGAGAAGCGATCATAAAAAAACTTCCCGGAAGCCAAACTCTCAAAAACAAAACTCTCGGAAATATAGACTTTGATGCCATTTCCCAGTCTATTCGAACTCTGGATCCAACTCATCCAAAACGTCGAGAAATACAGGAAGCATGGATCAAGATTTCCGGTATTGCCCAACCGGGAGAAACATTGGCAGACGCATTTGCACGTATTGGGAAAGAAGGAGGAGCTCCATCAGAACTCGCTGGAGCGTATGAGACATTTTTCTCACCACAAAATACACTCATTTCCCCAGAAAATCGGGAAAGAATTCTCAATTTCTTGGTACAACACTATGTCCCTCTGGTACCAGCCCGTGTACTAGAATCTATCGATAAAAGCGTTCACACTCTTTCAGCGGAAGAAGAGGCAATTCTTCTGCGCGATATGCCTCATGATGCTGAGACAGCTCAAGCCCTCTCCAAAGAAAAAGAACGTATCTGGAAAAAAATTCACGTACAAGAACAATGAGAAGGAACAGCCTATATTAGCACCAGGTCACTTCCCTTTGCAACCAAGGTTCGTATTTTGGGTCAATTTGGATCGATCGGAAAAGCAGAAAAAATGGAAGAGTACTACAAATGACGTCCCGGATCATTGCGTGTTGGGATACGGTGAGAAGACGAATACAGAAAACGTTTTATCACTACGCACGATTTTGATCCAGAAAAAGTCGAAACTCATGAGGGACTTGTCACTGAACTCAAAGGAAAACTCGGACACAAAATAGAGGGTATCGAGAATTTTCTCGATGGGTGCGCTATGCGATGGACCACGAAAGATAAAGATAATAACGAGGTCATCGGGTACTACATTATCGATCGTATTTTACCAGAAGAAGATGGCCACGAAGGTATCATGACGGTCCGGTTTCTCGGAAACAATCGTGAGCCACTCTCACCGACTGGCATGGTGATGCACTATACTGGAAGTGATTTTTATCACTATCTTGCCGGATGTGGCGATACGGGGAAAATCAGTTTTATTCCGGGAGATACATTTGAAAAAGAAATGGAAGAAAATGAGCAAAAAAATAAACTCCCCCGATACTATACACAACTTGAAACACATGCCGAAATGCGCAAGCAAGCGGGGGAAACAGTCGAGGTCATGAATCTGGACACCCTCAACTACGAACTCGATCAGCTGCTCAATCCTCGAGGAGAAAATGAAAAAGAATCAAAAGATGCTGAAGAGAGAAAGATACACGAAGGCATGATTCTAGCGGTTCGTAACTGAAGTATGGTGGACACCGTGCAAATCGAATCCATCGACGAAGCATGAGGGAAAGTCACCCTCTGGGATGGACACGGATCGGGCCCAAAATCTCGACAAGAATACAGCTTCACAGATTTTATCGCCCTTATAAAATACAATAAATCAGGTGGCGATGGACGAGAAATTTATCGTATACCCACCGGGAAAAAACCTTTTGGAGTCAGTGAATTTAATCTCCTTTTTAGCAACGAAAAACAAAATCCAGAAGGAAAACACAAAAAATTCCGTCGCATTCAGATCCAGGAAAAAAATGGAAAACTTACTTTCGGTGAATCAGATCCAGATAGCGGGAACTTCTCTGCAAAACGGATCATAAAGGTTGGAAATAAAAATGACCTTCTCATAGAAAGTATCGATGGGAACCAGGTAACAGTACGGCGTGGAACATTTACTCAGATGAAAGAAGACAAGGAAAAAGGTAAAGTCCTGGCTGCCTCATCGTTCAAGGGAACGGCATCCTACACGATCCCGCTCTCAAGTCTCTGGGCACATATCCATACACACGCATCATCATTTGAATTCGATGATCCAAAAGAAGGACCGCAGCATTACCCCGGAAAAGAACAAAAAAATCCTTCGATGAGTTGGTGGAATATCCTCAAACATACACACAGTCTCGGGGTTATTCTGCATGGAGATCTCTGGAAAGCACCTTTCAAAGCCTGGGAAGAACAACACCATAAAGATCATGCATTTGCCGGAAAACTTACTGCTGCTCTAGCCGTAGAAAAGATCCAATCTGGAAGCTATGGCCCAGTCAGTGGCATCTTTAACTGGGCAGAATGGCCATCACTTATGGTAGCGGACGGAAATAGTAGTTTCCAGTCCTACCTCGACGAACTCGTCAATAAAATTGATGCCATGGGAAGCTACCATCGAACTCGTTTGATCAAAAAATGGGCGACAAAAGAGCATTTCCCCAGTCCAAAATTTATGGCAGCCATGTTTGCATCCATGAAAATCTTTGGACAACTCTATCCCTATGATTTTGATGAAAGTAACTATCAAACAGAGGGTGACAAAAAGAAAGGGAAAAAAAGTCAGTGGTTCTGGTATAACAGTATCTGTCATTCGATTGATCCGGACGGACACAAATGGCCTCATATGCCCCCTCACGGAGATGAGAAATGGCCCAAAATTCTCTTGGATGAAGGAGGAAATCCTATGGGAGAAGTACAGGCATGTCACCTCGTATTTGATAAATTCAATCACCCCCTTTTGAAAATCCACAAACGACTATTACAAACATTCGCCATGTCAGGTCAAAAAGAACTCCAAGATGGAGCTCAAGGAAATCTCAGTGAAAGACCATCTATGGAAAGTAAGCTCGAATGGATGATGAGTACGGCTCTGAGTTCCAAACTTCCCGAACTCTTCGGAGCCGGGACAGAACTCTGGCTGAAAGAAGGATATCCAACACAAATCTCAACAATGCCATATGCGGCAATGCTGTTTGGCTGTCGAGACCAACAGCTTCTTCCTGCCACCACTGAGCATATAAAAAAACAATTTCAAGATGAATGAATACATATGCCCATGTTTGTCTTCATGCAGAACAAAAATCTTGGAGATGTCTTCCGAACCACTGGTATCGCTCTGGCCCATACTATCAGTCCCGAATGCGGAAATACGCTCGAACGACTCGTCAATAAAGCAAGTAATGAACGACTCTGGGGAGGCTCACTCAAAAGCTGGAGAAAAGAATTTGAGAAATTCTGGACTGATCATGGAAACAACCTCATGAGCAAACTTTGCTGAATGAAGGATCCGATGATTCAGATGATGATCTATGATCCACAGACATTTGATGAAATGCTTGTGGATCAACCACCCGAAAAACGTGAGCAATACAAGAAACTCCGAGAAAATAAAGGAGCCATACAGACGTATTATGAACGACTCAAAAATACCTATGATTCCCCTTCCCATGTGAATATGGATCGCGGAAAAGGATATTATTCTGGGGACCATTTTCGTTTTCGAAAATTCTTTGAGTCAGGGAATGGTGGTATCTCATGGATAAATCTTGATGCCTACATGGATGCAAACCTTGACCCAAGTTATGCGAGCTGAAGCAATGCTACTGCGGGAGATGGTGTATTTAATGAATTACGAGCATTTATGTACGCCATACCAGATATGGCAGAAAAAATTGCAAAGGATATGGGTTACGAGCATGACCCCCAGAAGAAAAAATATACTGATAAAATATCAGAAACCCTCTACAAGAAGACAACAGGTGATTTGAAACGTCTTGCGGAGCAAAAAATCAAAGCAACAAATCCGGAAGCGATTTACTGTAGTGCAACAGCGATGATGTTTGAATTTGTCGAGGTGAAGCTTATGTCTGTTGGATGATCAGACACAGAACAACAGGCTCAGTACCGACAATACTATGATCAGATGCGAGCATGTCTCGAACGAGCAAAAGAAATCGAACGTAATGAGTGATTTGCTGCCTGAATCCGATATCGCGAAAAAATGGCCAATAAGTGGACAAAAATTGTCCAAGCAAAAGTCGATACCAGAAAGGTTTCTATCGACGATATAGCCAATGTTCCTGACCCGGTAGACCTCGGAAAAGAAGATATAAAAGCAGTCGGGAAAAAGACCAGAAACAACGTCCAAGACAAGCTTCGTGATTTTGAGACGCTCGCACGAACAGGAAATGGGGAAAATTAAGAAAAAAAAACCTAGCGCATAAAACTATATTTTTCCGCCGCCAGAAGCTGTGTATCCATTTTCTTTGTCTTCCAGATAGACTGATCAAAACTGACTGACAAATCTGTCTTTAATCCAATACAATAGATAGAGGACTTACTTTTTGGGGTAAGCCAACGAGCGACGGTGTATTTCAAAAGTGACTTATCATCAAATGGGATCAACTCTTGTACCGTTCATTTTCCATACGTAGTGTCGCCAACAAGGGCAACATTTTTCGGAAAATATTCTCGCAGAGAAGCCGCGATCACTTCTGCTGCTGAGGCGGTATCACGATTCACTAGAAGAACGATCTCATATCGTGACCAATCAGTCATAGCCTTTTCTTGAGCGATATTGGTATTCTCCGTACGTGGGTATTGTACGACAAAAAGTGAATTGCCTCTATCAATAAAAGCATTGAGTATGTTGCGAGTTTCGGTGAGCGATCCTCCTGGATTACTCCGAAGGTCGATGATGAGTCGTTTTTTTCCAGAAGCAATAAATTTTTCGAGAGCACTCCGGAAAAGTTTATCCGTACCGAGAGCAACTTCTCCAAATTTGATAAAATATGCCTGATTGAGATCTCGCGAAGTCACGAGATCAATCTGAAAGACATCACGCACAATAGAGAAGGTTTTTGTCACATTACCAGAAAGGACACTGATCACAACCGTCGTTCATTTTTCTCAACGAAGTCGAGAAATATCATCATCAATACCATCTTCCGTTGTAACAGGAATAGAGCCGATCTTCGTGATCCTGTCTTGTGGCAATATCCCTACTTTATCAGCAGGACTATGGTGTATAACATCAGTGATAACCAGGTACCCCTGAGGATCAACATCGATAATGACACCAATGCCGACGATATTCCCTCCAAGAGAATTTTGAAAATCGGTTGATGCCGCAGGACGAAAAAACTTGGTATGTGGATCATTGAGCTGATTAACCATACCTTCTGTTGCTCCGTAGATAAGCTCAGCTTCGTCGAGTGCTCGGGACTTGAGATAATTTTCATGCAAAATCGTATAAACACTATCAAAAACATAGAATCCTCTCGCGCTCGAAACGCGGGATGTTTGTGGAGCGATCAATTCTCCGGATGACACATCAGGTTTGGCAAGAGATTGTAGCATTTTATAAGCAAATGAAGGACGTATATGCTGCATAAATGTGTGGTAATCAGTGAGTGTCAATGGTGAGGCATCAGCAGACAGTGAGACACCGAAATCTTTTTTGAGAAACAACACCATTTCTCTATCCGTCATCGGCGTGTCAGGATGGAGCTCAGAAGCAATATTTGGAAGCATACCATAGTAGATAGCACGCTGCAGGGCTGAACGAAGAGCAAAACGATTACCGATACCACTGTATTTGACGACGATATCATTGACTTCTTTTTGTGAGGAAGGAAATATTTCCGTAAAGTACAGAGTCATCATGTCACCAAGCGTTAGTGCTCGATCTTCAGCGTATGAGTATGGCGCAACGACAAAAACAATCAGGAGAAGAGTAAGGAGTTTTTTCATATACACAGAGTCTACAACTCGCAAAGAAAAAGCAATACGCAATTGTGTAGATATTGTGAAAAATAAAAATCTCCCTACTATAACATCCATGGTTCTTCTCTTCATTTTTTGTGCTATATTTTGATATTTTTCTGGAAAAGGATTTCGGATGATGTTGTGATTTTTAGAACGTCCGCGCTCGCATTGTAACATAGGGAAAAAATGACAATCTCTGCGCTGGTGGATTGCGCTACTTTTGTGTGTTATAGGAGTATTTTTTGACATGCCTCTCGTAGTATTCTTTGCCTGATTCACAGCCTACGAAGCCCATAAAAAATGGTGTATTATCCGTACACTATAAAACTATGCGATGTCGTGCTCTTTTTCTGGATTTTGATGGGGTCATCCTTTCCAGTCCATCAGCAATACACCATGCCTGGAAAAAACTCTTTCATACCAATACATGGAATCAGGAAAAATGGGAAACTATCTGTCATACTTTTGTCCGAGAACATGGTATTTCTTTGGAGGGAAAAAAGATAATAGGAGAAATGAAGCGTACCTATTTGGCCCTCCAGAAATATGGACACGAATATGATCCAAGCCTCCTTTTGGTTCTTGCCTACTGTCGAGAAAAAAACATACCTGTTGCTATCGGATCTCACGCATCCCGAGAAACTATCAGAGCAGCACTGGATCATATGAAGGTATCTCTCCCCATTGACTGTATTATTGGGCGACACGAATGCACGCATAGAAAACCGGACCCAGAAGTATGGATACAGTGTTCAGAAGCAACCGGAGTACCACTCACACAATGCTGTATCGTCGACAACAATGTCCCAGGACTTATCGCCGCCAAAAAAGTAGGTGCCAGATCGATATATTACTACTGACTGGGGCGAGAAGAACAAGAACCACGAGAGCATGCAGACCGCTCGATAGGAAATCTCTATGAGCTCGTATGAGACCCTCTCTAGGCTTCTCTTGGGTTTCCAGAGAATATTTTGAGTTGAAAAAGTAAAAATGTTCGTAGGATAACAAGCACGTATTGGGGATTGGCCAAGCGGTAAGGCAGCGGACTTTGACTCCGCCATGCGGGGGTTCGAATCCCTCATCCCCAACCAAAAAATTAAATTATTGGAACATACAAAAAACACTCAATATTGAGTGTTTTTTGATATACATGCTCACACTATTCCATTTAATAAAGTTATTTTGAAGCCAATAATTGAAGAAATATTTAATATATTTGACATTTTTATAAAATATTTATATTAACATTATTATGACTAGAAATAATCACTTATTTATCTCCGGGAGTACTGATTTAAAAGATCTTGACAAACTAATCCAAAAAAATGAGATACGATATCCTATCTCAAAATCGGATCAGCTTGTGTTAAAGAAGTTGACGTAAAATGAGTGTGCAACATAGTTAGATGAACTTCTGTTTCTGTATGTTTGGGTGGTGGAGCCATCGAAAGTGTGCCAAAAACGTGAAAACGAAAAAAACAATTTAATGCTATTAAAAAATTAGCACAACAAGGCATCGAAGCAATCGAAATGCCTTCAATTGTTTTAGAAGACGAAGAAATAACTACGTTTACTCGCGATCATTTTAAAAGGAGAGTTATTGAAGTTTGAATTAAGACTGACTGTATGCATCCTCTGAACAGTCCTACCGAAATGTTAAAAGGAATTGAGTCTGCAGAAGCACACAATCCTGACCATATCGTTCTAGAAGGTTCATTATCCTGAGGCGTGGGCATTTATCACACTGGTAGCAATATTCCAAATATTCTTCTAGTTGATCAGCTCCAAGAACGTATCGCTGACAATTTACGTTGTATTATAGAGGCTTCTCATTTTAGAGATCAAAATCTGTGGAGAGAAATCTACGGACCAGAAACTCATCTTGGAAATATTTATAACTTTGCCGATTTAGAGAGGCCAATGGGGAAACATTACGATGAAAAATATTGGGGGCAATTAAGAGAATTTCGCAAAAGACTACAAAAACTCTGTGAGGCACATAGAATTCCTTGGGATGATGTTGCCAGGAGTGAACGACTCAACTTACACGTGATCCGTAGCCTTCATGAACTCGTACCATCCTCAGACGATGCACTTTTATCTATACTTATGCGATGTGTTTTTCATGATCCTTTCTCTGTTATAAGAACACTAGTAGGAAACACATGATTTTTAGGAAGTATAACGGGTTTTCGGGGGTGAATGATTCAAATAGGTGGGGGTATTTTTGTAATACGAAATGTAGAAGAAGATATGGATGATTAAAAGATTTTCTGAAAAACTCAATCAGATCGAAAAATAGACACAGTACATCTTAGCAGATCTACAAAACATAACACCCCTCATCCGAGACAACTACCATGTCCTCATAACGGAGACCACATACACCGGGCATATATATTCCCGGCTCAATCGTGACAACCATTCCAGAATCAAGGACAGCACGGGAACGACGAGAAAGAAAAGGCGCTTCGTGGATTTCGATACCAACTCCGTGCCCAAGAGAATGAGTAAAATATTTTGCATACGAACCCAGAAGTACACGTGCTTGTTTGTCCAGGGATGATACCGTTACTCCTGGTCGAATACTTGTGATAATTTTCTGGACAACACTTTGAAGAAAGACATAGAGTTCCAAATATTCGCTCCCACCAGCTGACCCATAGACATGACACCGAGTCATATCGGAACAATATCCCCCATATACTCCTCACATATCAATGAGCACTGGGTCATTTTTGGCGAGACGACGATCTGTAGGGATATGATGAGGAATGGCAGTATGTGTACCAAAAGCGACAATAGGATCAAAACTGGGACCAGAAAATCACACTTCGAGCTGATACATGCGGATCATGCGGGCACATTCTTTCTCCGTCATACCCGTGTGCATACGAGAAATAATCATATCATAAACATTCTTGTTGCGTTCTTGAGATTGACGAAGCATCTCAAGTTCTTGAGAAGTCTTTCTCATTCGGAGAGTGGTCACGGGACTCGGACGAAAAGAAAATGTGGCTCAGAGTTTCTTGAGCCTTTCTCACAGATGATGGGTCAAGAAAAGAGGATCAGTAGCGAGGGATCACAGATTGTGGAAGAGACGTTTCCAAGAGAGTTTCGTATCGTACGTTTCAAATCGATCGGAAAAAAGCCCAGTAGTTCTCGGATCACAGAGCACCAGAGTTTTTTTTGATCACATCAGTACCATGACTTCTCCAACCTCATGGATACGTACGTCAGTCAAGGCAAATATATCAGCTGGGGAAAGTACAAGGTACATAACACTCATAGTAGAAAAAAATATTTTTCCTCAATCCAGAAACTCATACAAAAAAATATTTTTCCTTCTTGTCTGCACTTTTCATGTAAAAAATTATAAAAAATCATACTATTAATCGCACAAACCTTTATCTCCTAAATACCTTTATGAAAAATAAAAAAGGGTTTACGCTCGTGGAATTGATGGTGGTGATGGCAATCATTGCTATCCTAGCTACTGCTGGTATCTCTGCTTACGGTGGATATATCAAGAAATCTCGCGACACAGTACGTCTCGGTGATCTCAAGGCGATTGAAACAATCATTCTCTCTGAATCATCAGTAAAAGGAAAATCTCCAAATCTTGCTGAGCTCAAAGCAGCAATTGTATCAACAAATGGTTCAGGAATCGAGGACCCCTCAAGTGCACAAACTGCTTGTCATACATCAAGCTCAGTCCCAACTGGTGTAGCATGTGATTATTCATATGCTGTCTGTGATGGTGGTGCTGGATATGTGCTCCGAGCAAATTTTGAAGATGCGTCAAATGCTGATAAATACGATAATGACAGTATTGTAACAACAGATGCAAGTACTGCGGCTGGTGCTACCAAGCCTCATTCAACAGGATATTATGATGTTGGAAACTGTAATGTAGTGAGCACAACTGCTGGTGATTTTGGTACGCTTTCTTGGTAGTTTCGATAATATCTTTCTATGAAACAACAACGTGCATTTACGCTCGTGGAACTGATGGTCGTGATGGCAATCATAGCCGTACTCTCTACAGCTGGCATCTCTGCTTACGGTGGATATATCAAGAAATCTCGCGACACAGTACGTCTCGGTGATCTCAAAGCGATTGAAACAATCATTCTGTCGGAAAGCTCTTCAAAATGAAAGGCTCCAACCTTGAGCGAACTTCAAAGTGCCATCACAAGTGTCAACGGTGAGCCTATCCGCGATCCATCGAGTAATGCAACGTCTTGTCTTGATGGGGCAAATTGTGATTATTGGTACTCTATTTGTGATGGCGGTGCTGGCTATGTACTAAGAGCAAATTTTGAGTCAGAATCAAACAGAGCAAGATATGGTGAAGACGTTTTAGTATCTATTGGAACATCGGCTTCAGATCTTTCAGCTCCCCATGATTCCCTATACTATGATGTCGGAAATTGTAATGTTGTTGATGCCGGGGGTGGAAAAATTTTTAGTCTCGCCACAGTACCATCTGTCCCACCAACCGTGCCAAGTCCACCAACATGTTGACCTTCTCCACTTCCTCCGTGTTAATCTTACATCCATGGAAAATCGTCGTGTACTCATAGGCTGGAAATGAATGAGTCCCGATATGATCTTTACTGATGAGTGAGAAAGTGTGTTTGGTGTGGGATCGAAAAAAAAAGCCCATGAAGCCATCAAAGCGATTGAAGAACGGTGAGTATACAAGCCTTCAGAAAATATTATTCACGATATATGATCGGAGCTCCTCTCGTACCAGACAAGCTTCTGGGAAAAGAAAGAATACGAGAATTTCCGACGAGAAAAGTGGGAATTTCGCATGGTGGATATCGAGAACCTGATCGTCCTCCAAAACAGTGTTGAAAGTATCAAAGCACATGAGCGAGTTCAGGACACAACAGACACCCTTGCCATTGCACAAATAACTCTTCCACAAAATAATACCAATGCTTCTTTGGTGCGTTTTGATAAGGAAAAAAATACCTGGATTTTTTCTTCTCGAAACAGAAATTTGCGTATTGATGGACAGTATCGGGAAGGAAATATATATGGTTTTTCGGTACATATGCGAAATTCTATGGTACAGGTTGTACGGTGCAAAGAACGCTATTTTCTCCGCGATGGAACCCATCGTTCCTTTGCGCTCATGAGTAGAGGAATAACACAAATTCCTGCTCTGTATCGCGAATACGATGATGTTGATTTTCTGCTCGATGCTGTGCGAAAACCACAAGAAAACATTTTTTTTGGAGCACATCCACCACTCCTGCGTGACTTTCTTGATCCAACGCTTACGATTGACTACATGAGTCCTGAACTTATACAAACGATTACCATTCAGTGACTGGAGACAACAGGATATTTATAATTTTTTTATGCACTACCGAGCCTTTACTCTTTTTGAAATCATGATTGTCATCGCGGTCATAGGAATATTGGGAAGTATATGATTTAATAAATATACGGGGAGTATCAGTCGTAGTCGCGATACTCAGCGGATAAACCATATAAAAGAGATCGATGGTATATTGCGAGGTATCAGCGCATGAGAAGGGGCATATCCCGGAAAAGACACTATACAAGAAAAACTCACCGCCGCCCTTGGACACACAGCCAAAGACCCTATACATGGTTCTCAAAAATGTATGGAATCCTCGATGGGGTATCAATCCTGATGCTCTTTCTCATGAGCAAAAATATGCCAGTACGAGTATGCTCAGTGCAATAACGGAGGTGGGTATATGATTCGCCTTGGACTGGAGTCTCACACAAATCGAGAACTTTATCTACGTGACGATATCTCATGAGGGGCAAACACCCTCCCAACACATTATGAGATTGGTGATTGTTCTGTGTACCCAGAAGACCAAGAATGGATCGTATTAGAATAGGGAGAAAAAGATGTCATTTGTTGCAAAAAATATGCGACATCTTCGTGCGCACGTACGATTCCGATGGTCGTTGCCCCAGCTGCCAAGACATGCGGTAATCTCTCTCTATCAATACCTCCTATGGTAACAAATGGAACCCGTATATGCAGTGCTGCCTGTGTAATATAGGAAAGCCCTATTGCCTCTCTTCCTGGTTTCGTGGGAGTAGCATAAATTGGTCCAACAGAAATATAATCCGCTCACTCCAGCTCGGCACACAGTCCTTGTTCCAATGTATGCGTCGTTTTCCCGAGAATCATCTCAGGACCTATGAGAGCACGCGTATCCCTGGTAGACATATCTTGACCAATATGAACTCCATGCGCTCCAGCACGTTGTGCAATGAGAGGAAAATCATTCACGATAAAAATGACATCTTTATCCGAAACATAGCGTACCATCTCACTTGCTTTATCAAAAAGGACATTTTCCGAAGCATTTTTATCACGGAGTTGCACAACACGCGCTCAGTTTTTAATCGCCTCTTTTAAAACTCAAACATCATCCGAGATAACATAAACATCTCTCTCAAACGGAATTTTTTTTCGTAAAACATGAGCGATATCCTTCTCAATCCTGTAGACTTCATACCGCAGGTTTTTACATGCTTCACCATGAGGAAGGCATTCCTCCAATACACGAAGCGCCTCCATGGAGCGATTAATGTTTGCCAGAAAAATAGAGCGGGTATCTTTTCTCATCGGTACCTGTCGGGCTTCTCAGACATCATGATGAGAACGAGAGCTCACAAGATGCATATAGGGGATAGGTACGGCTCCCTGGAGAGCGTGTCGTACATCTTTTACACGGCTCGAGAGAGGCTCATCTGATAATACAAATCGACATATATCCTCCACAACTCGCAGCCCCTCTTTCGCTCGATGAAGATTGGCATCTATGAGAGGAAAAAGGGTGTGCATGAAGGCAAACTAAAATGGCATTTCAGAATCCATTGTTTTCTCTGGGCGATTTTTCTGATAATCGTTCTCTACCACATAGTGTGTATCACCGTATTGACCAGGTTCTCGACGTTTCATGACTGTCATACTCACATATCATTTTTCATTCACAATTTTTTGCATATCCTCCAGTTTCAAGGAGAGATTGAGTATGTCACCATACTGAGTGCTCACCATTTTCGCAGAGCCACTAATGTAGTTTTTTTCAGCCATAAATTTAGACAGGAGTTTCTTCCTCGACACCAACTAATCGGATACGATATCCTGTAAGTTGTTCTGCCAGACGCACATTCCCTCCACTTCGACCAATTGCTCGGACTTCTTCAGATTTTGGTACGGTCACCACTGCTACACCACTCTCATCAAATTGGACATCCAATATTCGAGCAGGATTGAGAGCCTGTGCGACAAGTTCACGGGCATTATCAGTATAATTGATAACATCAACTTTCTCACCAGAAAGTTCATCGACAACCGCCTTCACTCGAATACCTTTTGGTCCGATCAAAGCTCCTGCTGGATCAACTTCTTCGAATTCAGAGGCAACAATAATTTTTGTTTTAAATCCTGGTTCACGAACAATTTTTACGATTTCGATGGTGTGGTCTTCCAATTCTGGAGTAGAGAGTTCAAAGAGTTTGGCAACAAGCTGAGGATCTTTGCGAGACAAGATAATTTTTGGATCTCCTCGTCCCTCATCTTCTACTTTTTTAACATAAACATGAAAACGCATACCAGGAGAATACTTGTCACGACTCACTTGTTCACTCCGAGGAAGGAGAACCTGTGATCCATTGAATTCAACAAAAACACGATCATTTTCGACCATATCGACACGGACATTCACGATTTCTCCTTGTTTATCTTTGAAGATTTCGTAGACCTTCGCTTTCTCTGATTCACCAATTTTTTGAATAATAACCTGACGCGCTGCCTGGGAAGCAATACGACCAAAGACATGCTCATTATCTCGCAAAACATCGCTCACATCGATCTCAATGATATCTCAGAGATCAAACGCATCGGCATCCTCTCCGAGGTCTTCTTTACTGATTTCTGTATGAGGATTTTCTACAGTTTCGACGACAGTTTTCTCGAGAGTAACAGCGATATCTCCAGAGTCAAAATCCAGTTTTACATTGACAATATCATCCTTCGTGCCATAGTCTTTTTTATACGCAGTACGAATAGCAGATTCAATAATTTCTACGAGATCTTCTCGGCGTATACCGCGCTCAGCTGCAATATGATTGATAGCGGCTTCTATTTTTTTTAAATCGAGCATAAGAGAAAAGTGAGTGGTAAAAAAAAGAATCTGGCAACCCAAATTCTTCACAATTCAAACAGAACAGGGAAATTATATCAAAAACGACTGAAAAAACAAACAATTTTTCTCCCTTACTCTTCCCACGAAAAAATCTGCTCTCCATCAGTCAGACTATACTTCCCATCTCGCAGCCATGGGAACCAATATCCCGGGAGGGTGACAGCCTTTTCCCCAAGTGAGAACATAGTTCTCCCCTCCGACCAAGAAAATCCCATGTTTTCATGATGAATATTGCTGATTCCAAGAGCGTCGTTTTTTCCATAACGTTCTATCAGAAGAATTTCAGCATCCGTAACGCAATAATACTCATTGTTTTTGATTCATAAAAATATCTTCTGACAATCATATCGAGGAGGAAATACAATAGTCTGTCGCAACAGGTGATCGTAGAAAGAATTATTACGAAAAAGAAAAAGTCCTTGCGTAGTATTGGAGAAAAATGGGGGCGTAACAGTGCTGATTTTTTCAGGAAGAGTAACGGGATTACTTCGCTCTGTTCAGAGAATAATTGGTGGTCGAAGATCAATGACTCCCTGTGTATCAGGCGCAACAAAGACCCGTGCAAATCGTGGAGGACTTCCCGAAATGATAATCTGTGTTTCTCCAGGAGAAATATTTTTAAAAACACATTCTCAAAGACATTTCTGGGCATATGTTCTTGGGAGGGTAAGATGAAGAGGATATCGAAATCCAAAAAAGGAAAAATCGTGATGGATCAGTCTTACGCGAGTTTTGAGAGTAACCTCAAGAGGAACCTCGCTGGTAAAACGAATGGTCAGAGTAGAGATATCCCAAAAATACGCTTTTCCAAAAATCACCACAATACCCACAGTGCCCACAAAAAACAAAATTGCTGGGAGAAGATACGTCACCATCCATGACTGGATACGCTCCAAATTCATATGGAAAAAATAGTATTTTCCATAGTATAGAGAAAGACCTATGCTTTCGCAACAAATTCTCGAACAACTCCAATCGCACCAAACGCACACCATGAGTCCCATTTTAGTCGATGAGGAAAAAGTATGTGATATATACGAATATTTTTTTGGTGTCCACGTAGAAAATATTTCCTCGTTACAAGAACAAGGGAATATGGATTTTCTGTTTCATGATTGCTCTGATAAAAAAAATCAAAAACATACGGTATGATCTCTCCGAGAGAGCGTTGCAAAACTCTACCAAACTGCTGGAGAAACATATTTAGCAGTCTTTCATGCAATAGAGATCTTAACAGAACAAGCAGCAAATGGGCTGTTGCACATATTTGAAGATGTCCCTCGATCAGTCATCATATGTGTGACAAGTCGTGCTCCGGAAAAAATCATCCCCACTCTCCGATCTCGAATAATTGAACTCGAGCATACTCCCCTCCAGAGAGGAGACAATCCTCATCAAGCAGCTCTCGACCAATACGTGAAAGAAAAAAATCCAACTCTTCTCTTACAAATGACTCTCGCTCCGAGCAAAGAAGCAAAATTTGATCGAGAAGACGCCCTCTGGATCATCGCAGGCTTGCAAGAGGCAATAGAGTGTGGTAGACTGTCCTCGAGGCATGCACATCGTGTACTGGAGGCTCGTGCTACGCTTGAGTCCAGCAACACCATTGCAAAATACCTCATTGATCGACTTCTTATAGATATCGCATGCGACTAATCTGAGTATTTTCCCTCTTTCTCAATATACCGGCATTTGCCCGGTCTATTTTCGAGGATAAATATGGAAATGGCGTCTCTGACACGCAACTCCGCCAAGGCAATATCAGTTTCAGTGAGATACCAGAAATCATTGTTGCTATTACCAATAATCTTTTGGAGTTTGTAGGATATATCAGCCTTCTTGTGATGCTCATCGGAGCTCTCATGTATGTGTTTGGTGGCGTCAGCGAGGAATCAAAAAGCAAAGGAAAAGAAGCCCTAAAACTCGCCCTCATTGGAGCCATTGTTTCCTGGTCATGATGGATTATTGTGAATTTTGTATTTGATAACTTTTAGTTTTATGGAATCAGTATTTCATTGGTCTTTTGGAAGTAAATTCGAACGAGGGAGACAATGGTATACTATTGCTGCAGCCATTGTTATCACCTGAATTATCGCAAGTTTCCTGACGGGAGCATTTCTTCTGGGGATAGTCCTCATCATATTTGCAGGAGTGTACCTCCTCTATGATGTCAATACACGGGAAGAGATCGTCGTTGATATTGGGAGTGAATGAATTGCCCTTGATGGACAGATATATGCCTATCACCGCATTCGTTCATTTGCTATTTTACGCATTGATAATGAACCGCGTCTCCTGAGACTCAAACTCCAGAGCAAAGCCATTGGCGATTTTGATCTTTTCTTGGCCCCAAACATAGAAGTAGAAAGTCTCAGAACATATTTGGCACAGACTCTCTCTGAAGAAACCAATGTGGAACTCACCATGATGGAACGTCTTCTGCTCTGATTACGCTTGTAAACACAAAAAATGGCAGAGTAGTGTCTCTGCCATTGTAGTTAATACACCAACTACCACTCAAGATTTCCAGCAGTTTGATACTCGGTAACTTTTGTTTCAAAGAAATTTTTCTCTTTTCGGAGATCCATTACCTCACTCATCCACGGAAATGGATTTTCGTCACCATACATAATTGGGAGGTTGATCATTTCACAACGACGATCAACAATATGACGTACATACTGCTGAACGGCATCACCATTGAGACCCAAGACACCATACGGGAGACAGTCATTGACATAGTTGAGTTCGAGTTCTGTTGCGCGTCGAAAAAGGCTCACTACTTTATCCTGAAAATCCTGTGTCCAAATGTCTGGATTTTCTGCGACAATACCATTGATGAGATCACGTCCATAAGCAATATGGATAGATTCATCTCGCAGAATGTATTGAAATTGTTCACCAATCCCCTTCATTTTGTTGTTTCTCATTAATTGCAGCATCATCGCAAAACCAGCATAAAAGAAGATCCCCTCCATAATCATATTGAACCCAATGACATCGAGCAGAAACGCTTTTTTATCCTCATTAGTACGGATTTCAAATGTTGGATCAAGAATAGTTTTTGTCAGTTCGACGACAAACGCATCTTTTTCTTTAATAGAAGGGATTTTATCATACGCATCAAATACTTCATCCGGGTCCAGAGAAAGTGAATCACAGCAGTACAAGAATGTATCCGTATGAACTGCTTCCTCATATGCTTGACGGAGCATATATTGGCGACACTCAGGATTGGTCACATGTCGGTACATCGCAAGGACTATATTATTAGCTGTCAGGCTTTCAGCCGTCGAGAAAAATCCCAGGTTCCACATGATGAGATGACGTTCATTGTCCGTCAAGACATCACTTGCCTTCCATTGTTCTATATCTTTTTGCATCGGGATTTCTTCTGGAACCCAGTTATTCGCAACACCATTTTTATAGTGTTGACGTGCCCATTTATACTTAATAGGGTACATTTTGTTTGGGTCTGTTCCAACAGAACAGATGAGGCGCTTCTCAGCCATAATGATAAAAATTAGAAAATGAGAGTTTCAGAGACCACGCACATCTTTGACAGCTGTACAAAGAATGTATGCACGGCGTGATGAATCAGAAGGGAAAACACAAGATATTGTGTGATGAATTTATATTCATACACTATATATAGTCAAATCGAGTTCAGAGAAATAGGATTGCACTCCGGCTGAAAAGAGTTATACTTTAGACAGGAAAACGTAGAGAATGCCTAAAACTGAACAGGAACAACGAATTGCATATCGTTTTCTGGGAGACCAGACGGGTTATCTCGACGAAATACCAATGATCCTGTAGATCATGCTGGCTGCGTCGGAAATGGAAGTTGAATCACAAAATCCACATAGTCTTCCGTCATCCAGTCAGATTGTGCTTCTGCAACCCCTTGTGCTATCTGTACTCCAGTACTGGTCATAAGAAAGATAGGAAAAGACCCTTCGAAATACCACATACCTCGTGCCTTCCCTGCTATCATGAGAGGGCTCGTGACGGCACTGTTTTTTTTCGGAAGCTCAACTCGTATCATGTCATGAATTTTTTGACTTTTCTCATCAATGCCAACTTGCTCGAGGGCTTCCTGAGTACCTGGCCCAACGACAAGGAGCTGTTCGACACTCTGGTGCGACCAAAAATACCAAGCACCTCCGAGAATAATTCCCACTACCCCCATCCAAAGAAAAGAATATTTCATAGAGAAAATAACAGGGGCATTATAGACTCAAAATACAGTTTGCAAGTCTAGTCAGAAATACGCGTATGCACCCCTTCACGATAGGCATAAACACGCTGTGAGTTTTTGATCATTTTTTTCTCTATCTCTTCTCCCAAATCACACCCAATGATTTCCGCCATACCCAAAAGATATATCGCGACATCCGCAAGCTCTTCTGGAAGAGCATCTTTCTTTTTTCTCCACGCATCAAAAGCTTCTGCGACTTCACCATAAAGATAGGCAAATTCGAGAGGGATATCTGTGGTATTAAATCCATGAGATTTTTTGTTCTCATACACAGATTTCTGTAGATCGGAGAGGGTGGACATAGGGTTATTGTATTATGGGCAAAAGAAAATCAATACTTTTGACAAAAAATATTATTATGTATCATAGATTTATGGGTGAACACCTACCAACATGCCCAGTAACGTGAATGACAAGGCCACAACCATGATGTCCAATTACTCGATTACGAAAATTTATAAAATGAATTGTAGGGAGATTAGGACCATGATTTCCTTTTAGATCGCATCTTATTACACGACTAACACTCGAATGAGCCTCAGAAAGATTCACCGCCATACTCATAGAAAACAAAGCCACTATTGCACAAAATGCCTATGGGTGTATTGCGGATCTAGGAAAGAATCATGGTGATGAGGAACGAGAAAAGAAGATAGAGCGATGTTTTATCGCTTACGAAAAAGATGAAGAGGCTATGATGTATATACATCTCAGGAATGCGTTCCTGAATTTTGTACACCAGAACGGTACACTTTTTCAAGACATACCCACTCCGCAATTTTCCAAAATACAGAGCGCCTATGTCGTATGAGTAGGCGTTATTTACTGAATATGGCGAAAAATTCTCCTCGCACATAAAAACGCATTTGGCTCTTTTCCAAAGCCACATGATCTCATGCAATATAGAAATTTTATTATTCGATTTTGCACTACTGTTGCAGAATCTCCAACACAATTTGCAGTTATCATAAGAAAAGAACTTATACAAGGTCGAGAAAATCATTTCTGAACTGATAGAGCCGGTGGTATTTTTACAAGATGATTAGGAGAGGAGAGGGTCTACGATAATGCAGAAAATATTTTCCGAGTTACCGATGAAGCATTACGTACAATGGCAGAAAACCGTTTCTGTCCAGCACTCGCTCTCATACCAAAATTCACTGGAATGTGCTGTGAAATACTCGAAGAGGCTTATAGTCAGGTTTATGATACGGTTACGGTAATGTCTTAAGGGAAAAAGATCAATCTCGACAAATTTAAGAAAGCATCCGTCAAAAAAATAGCTCATTCCCAGGAGAGTATGTATTTAAAATGATCATTCCTCCTCAACAACATCAAGAGACAAAAATGATCATTGCAGATCAGAATACTCTTCTGAATGACAAAAACGTATTAGGCGTCACACCATATCAAGGGTTTTATTGAGAAGTAAAATACCCCTTTGACTCTTTCCATCAACCTCCAGCTCAGAAAGTATCATAGGTAAAATATCGGTATCTTGCTGCAGCTCTGCTTGAAGGATCTCAAATACACCCCCATCAACTCCTGATGAAATATCATCATCTCTGTCGTTACATATATCAGAAAAGGCTTTCCAAAAATCTTCACGAATGGCAATAATATCTATAGCCATTCAGCGACGAGATAAAGTACCATTTAAAATTTTATTTCCCGAAAGAGCATTTTTTAATCCGCCAATTTCTATTCAAATCTCCTGAAGAGCAAGTTTTGAAGCTTCTAGATTTACAAATCCAATCGGATCACAAGACTCATCTTCATATTCTTCTATTGTATCATCAACCTCTAAAAAAGCATCTAATCCGAAACGAAAATATACAATAACTGCAGCAACAATGCGGGAATATCTTTCTCTCATATATTGAGCAAAATCAAGACTTCCTCGAGAAGAGAAATCATACACCATATAGGTCAAATCTTCTAAATCTGCCCAGCATTCATTATAGAGAGGCTGCAGGAGGTTTTCTGTCTCTGACTCCAAGATTTCTAATAAAGATTCCCTTATAAGAAAAATAAGTGCTAGCGAGGCTTTTTGTTGATCTTCATCTCAGCTAGCAAGGCCACGTGCACTTTCATCCAAATATTTCTGAGCTTCTTGCAATTCCGAAGGTAATTCCATCAAGGTAGACATAACTATTATCATATTACATATAAAATAATATTATACAAGTTGACAGATTCAAAAAGTAAATAGAATTAGATATAAACTATATATTATGTCAAAAATTTCCACTTCTGACCCCCACGGAATACTAGATTCCATGAGAGAAAATGGTTCATTTGTCACCGAGAAACATATCGTCTACAAGGCAGGAACGCATGGTGATAAATATCTTGATAAGGACGCCCATCTGACATCTTGACCTCGAGTACCTCAAAGAATAGCCGAACTCCTCTCGCAAGAAGTTCCAGAATGAGCAATTATTATTGCACCAGAAACGCGTTCTCAGATAAATTTAGGCCAATTAGTAGCCCATACAGTGCACGGGCGTCTCGTAACAACAAAAAAAATAGCAGATGTTCACCAAATACCAGAATGAGAAATGCGTGATATTTTACAAGAATCAAGACCTCGAGTACTCGTAGACGATATTCTAAATAATGGAGAAACATTGAGACAAGTACGGGTAGCACTGGATCAATTGTGATTTACGCTGAATTCTTTTCACGTAATGGTTGATAGAAATCCTTCTCACTCTGCCACTATTGATATACCCGTTCGAGCTCTTGCAACAGTACAGATGGATCAGTGGGATGAAAAAGAAGTGCCAGCTCAATTAAAAGAAAAACCAATCAATACTCAGCTTGGTAAGGGACGAAATTGGGTACCAAAAGCCGGCCAAGAATTATGAATGCAATTCTATTTAGAAAGACTCCATAAAGAAAATCTTGGTTTCCATTTGGACGATGGTATGCAAGTAAAACAAATGGATATAGATTGATACTTTCTTGCTTCTCGCAACTAAGAATCCTTTCTATAGCGATTTATCTCTTCCATAGTAGCACGAGCTATTTCTCATGGTTTTTTACTATCTTTTGGGAACATAATAGCGCTCGATGAAATAACTATAAAACCAGCACCTTCTTTATTTTGAGCAGCTTGAACAGTTTTTTCCACATCACCTCCCTGTGTGCCAATACCGGGAACCAAGAGGAAAACTTTACTTCCAACAATTTCACGCACACGTGCCAAATCTGCTGGATACGTAGCTCCTGCAACGATACCAATTTGTCATCCTTCATTCCAATCTTGAGCTGCTTTTCGAACAACTTCCTCCCACACATGACGGCCATCTTGTAATTCCAAATCCTGAAAATCAGGGGCAGATTTATTTGATGTACGACCAAGGACGAAAAGTCATTTCTCTGAATATTTTTGAATATAAGGATTTATGACATCTGGACCCATATAAGGATTCACTGTTGCTGCATCAGCATTATATTTTTCAAATGCTTCATGAGCATATTGTTCACTTGTTCTGTCAATATCTCCTCTCTTCGCGTCAAGAATAACAGGAGTTCCCGTCGATCGTACATGTTGAATCACTTTGCAGAGAATATCCTCTCATCATCTTATTGCAGAAAAATAAGCAGCCTAGGGCTTGAATACAGCAGCTGAATCTACCGTCTGATCTACATATCACCTACAAAAATCCAATAAATTATCTACACCTCCTGGCACTCTTTCTATCACCGGATCAATACCAACACAAAGGAGAGAACCTTTCTGTCTTATAGTAGCTTCTAATCGTTCTGTGAATCTCATATTAATGATATAGAAGTTAAATACTACATAATTAAGCCACTGCAGGTTCTAGAATCTTTGGGGGAACAATAACATTTCTCGCTCGAAGGGTAGGTATGAAAGGTATTATATTCTCAACAGAGCGGAGTATTTGTGCTCATCTACCGAGATAGAGCTGCACGAGAAGATCCGTCTCCTCAAGAGCCTGTACAGTATCACGAAGATTTGCATCATTACGTTGTCAATCGCCTCAACCAATCAGAACCACTCGAAAATGATTTCTCGTATTAAGCATATGTTCATCTGTGAGTCTTTTTACTTCCAAACCAAAATCAACTTCTGCAGTATGTGGTATATCGGATATTTTTCGTCTCAATTCCGCATCAGCTTGAACTCGATTTCAATCATCTTCTTGTACATCATTCATGAGATGCAGATGCCCAAGTCAAGTTTTCAGGCTCGCAAGTAACTCAGACCAATCCTGCGATCATCCTTCCTGCAAACGTTTATTAACAGCAATAGCATGGAACATGGCTCTTTGATGACCATCCAATACTCCCCCTCCAGAAAATACATGACCTAAATCTACACTTTTTTGTCCTCAGGCATGAGATAAAAGATTCAAAAATTGAGCATTAAAATTCTTACCAATATGATGTGCAACGCCTCTCGTGTTTATACCATCTGTATTTGTACCCACAACTATATGGAGTGGCCTCTCCCTCGATTCTCCAGGTTGAAGATCCGTGGTGAAGACATCATCTGGGACAATTTTTGTAATCATAAGAAAAAGTTATACTCAATCATTATGGTCTTAAAATAAAATTGTCAAAAATATCCAAAATTTACTATTCTGGCTGTATTGTTGTTCGCCTCACACACGCTAGACACTTCGCACATTTATCACCGCATCATCGCCGAGTTTTCAATACATTTCCATCTGCTGTGTGTTCATGTGGATGATCATCATGGTCTTCGTGTTCTGCTGCAGTGGCTGCAGCAGGCTCTTGTTCTTCAGGGGGTTCAACTTCAGGCATAAAAATAATGAAACAATAATAAAGAGATTTTATTGTAAAATCAGATCAAAATGAAATAGAGATAATATCTCAATTACTGACACGCCTCGCAATTTGGACCATTGAGAATAGAGCACATAACCTTCTCTGCCTCGCTATATACTTTCTTCTTTGCGGCCATCTCAAGTTCTCACGTTGGTACAGAAGGAGTCGATGGGGCATTGATACCAACAGCTTCGACAGGAGAAGTGGTAGCACTCGGAGTATAAGAACCAGTTACAGAAGCAGTAGAAGAGGTTGATTTTTCAATTGCGGTAGCACCGAGAGTGCGGAGGTAGTAGGTTGTTTTCAGGCCCATCTTCCATGCCATCATATAGGTATCATTGAGGGCTTTTCCGGATGCACCTTTGATAAAGATATTCACTGACTGTGATTGATCGATCCATTTCCCACGAACAGCAGCCGCTTTGATAACCCATTCTGATGGTATTTCAAAAACTTCTTTATACTTTTCTTTGAGGTGCTGTGGAATACGCTCGATACTCTGTACTGAACCATCGTGAAATTTGAGTTCTGCAACCATCTGAGAATCCCAGAGACCGAGTTTTTGCAGGTCGGCGACAAGGTAGTGGTTAATCACGGTAAATTCACCAGAGAGATTTGATTTTACGTAGAGATTTTTGTAGATCGGCTCAACACAAGGAAATGATCCCGCAATATTTGAGATAGTTGCCGTAGGAGCAATCGCCATACAGTTCGAGTTTCTCATACCATACTGGCGAATATGTTCACGAACAGGGGTCCAATCGAGTGTACAATGACGGTTCACATCGATTTTTTCACCACGTTCAACATCCAAGAGAGACAATGTATCGATCGGGAGAAGTCCACGATCCCATTTTGACCCTGGAAATGATGAATACGCCCCTCGCTCTTTTGCAAGCTCAGAACTCGAAAGGATAGCATAATAACTGATTGCTTCCATCATTTCGTCGTTGAATTTTACTGCTTCTTCGCTATCAAATTGCACATCGAGCATAAAGAGCGCATCAGCCAAACCCATGATACCCAAACCGACTGGACGGTGACGCATATTGCTTGTTTCTGCTTCTGGTGTTGGATAAAAATTGATATCCACAACATTATCAAGCATTCGCATACCCGTACGGATGGTGCGAGCCAATTTCTCATGATCGAGTTTTCCGTCTTTGAGATGTTTTGTGAGATTCACGGAACCCAGATTACACACCGCTGTTTCTTCGGCAGAAGTATTTAGGGTAATTTCTGTGCAGAGATTTGAATTGTGGATAACGCCTGCATGATCCTGTGGAGAGCGAACATTGGATGGATCCTTGAAAGTAATCCATGGATGACCCGTCTCGAAAAGCATAGAAAGCATTTTTCTCCAGAGTTCTTTTGCCTTCACGACTTTGAAATGAGAGATCTGACCAGTATGAGTCATTTTTTCGTATTCAACGTATTTTCTTTCAAAATTGATCCCATAAATATGGTGGAGATCCGGTACATCTGATGGAGAAAAAAGTGTCCAATCTCCATCCTCTTGGATACGCTTCATAAAAAGATCTGGGATCCATGCAGCTGTATTCATGTCGTGTGTACGACGACGTTCATCGCCAGTATTTTTTCGAAGTTCTGTGAAGTCTGGGAAGTCCAGATGCCAGCACTCAAGATATGTACAGAGTGCCCCCTTTCTTTTTCCACCCTGATTTACCGCAACTGCAGTATCGTTGGCAATCTTCAGGAACGGAATTACTCCCTGAGATTCACCATTAGTTCCCTTGATCTTTGAACCGGTTGCGCGGATATTTGTCCAGTCATTCCCGAGACCACCTGCCCATTTTGAAAGCTGTGCATCATCAGCAATAACCTTGAAAATTGAGTGCAAATCATCATTCACTGTAGAGAGATAGCACGAAGAAAGTTGGCTTCGCTTGGTGCCAGAATTGAAAAGAGTGGGGGTGGAATTCACAAAGTTAAGTTCTGAAAGCTGATGGTAAAATTCGATCGCTCGTTCTTCTTTATTTTGTTCTCGCTTAGCAAGGCCCATTGCTACACGCATCCAAAATGCTTGTGGAAGTTCACGACGAACTTTTTCATGATGAATAAAGTATCGATCGTAGAGATTTTGGACGGAAAGATAGGTGAGGAGATTGTCCCGAGATGGATCGAGAGCCTCTGCAAGGGTATCAAAATTATAGGCAGCCAGATCAGACGAGAGATGATCAGTCTCGATGAGAAACTTGAGATTGTATTTAAAGGCATCACGGTAACATTTCACAAAACCACTACTTTTCATATCAGAGGATCCAATGAGTTCTTTATAATAATTCATCAGGAAGAGCTTCGCAGCAAGGTAGGAATATTGTGGATCATGCTCAATATAACTCTTTGCTGTCATGATAGTTGCCTGGGAAATATCACGTGAATTAATGCCATCAAAGATGTTCGTGTGAAAATTGCTCACTAAAAGATCGACATCAATAACTGGATTTCCATTAGCGGCAATTTCAAATACACGACGGATTTTCCCCATATCAAATGTCTCAACTCGTCCATCACGTTTTTGAACTTTGAGTTCTTGTTTTTCGATTTTTTCTTCAACAATCTCATTTCTCTCTTCCGTACGCTTCTGACGGTAGGTGATGTATTCTTTTGCTACTTCATAACGACCAGAGCGCATCAAATGAAGCTCAACTGAATCCTGGATATCCTCAACACTTGGAACATATTCTGTCCCCCCGAATCTATTCTGCAAAGCAAGAATAATTTCACTGGTAATCTGAGGAATAAAAGCGATTTCATTGTAACCAATAGCGACACATGCCTGCTCAATAGCATTTTCAATGCGTGTGCGGTCGAAGGGAACAAGCTCATTATTACGCTTGCGAATGGAGTCCAGAGTCATACAAAAACTATTAAAAGAGAAAGAAGGGAACTGTAAACCTTTGAAACACAATATATTGTGTCCAACCTTTATATCCAGACACTATATCTAGTCAAATGATTTTATGTGAATTTTTACAAGATCCGCTCCCAAAGGGGACAAGTGAGAATACTTTTTTTGTGCAAGCGATTTTTGTAGGAATTGCATTGCATTTTTAAAAAAATTTTTCCTATGTGGGTTTTTGCGAAAAAAATCATTATCTCTATGGGGAAAAGGGAAGAAAAGAGATAATAGACGTCCTGAATTTGAGCTACGTCAAATTTATCAAATTTTACGAGACTATTTTCTAGATAAAAAATATTTTCTATTTTTTGAGCGACAAAAGTACAACAAAATCTTCATCTAAGACAATCTCCTTTTCTTCTTTTCATTTGGCACCATCAAAAGTACACAGCGTTTCCCGTTCAATAAAGCCCTGATGAAGTGAAAGAATCAAATGCAAATACGGATTTTGTGAATTGAGAGATCCGGTAAGCCTATCCGTGACCTGAAATCCGAGTTCTTTTCGGGCATCCTGAATTGCACGTATCATATCACGAGCATAGCCCTCAAACGTGAGCGCTTCATCGAGAGTCGTATCGATACCGATAACATATCCTGCACTTCCTGCAAAGGCAATGGTGGAACCAACTTTAGGCGTATAAACCGCCTCAAATTCATCTACCGCAAGCACCACTTTCCCCCCTGGTGCCTCTGAAACAACAAGCTCGAGAGTACCTTCTGAGGTCAGTGCCCCCTTGCCTGCCTTTGCATCAGCAATAATCGTTTTCATCCATTGTTTTCTTTCCGTGGCTCCAATTTTTTTTGCATCAGGAGAATAAGTAATGGTGACATACTCTGAAACATCTTTTACGCTATGTATTTCTTTCACATTCAATTCTTCCGCAAGAGTTTCACGTGCGCTTTCATCAAGCAAGAGAGTAATCGTTGCTGATCGAAGGGGTTGTCTGACACGAATTTTTTCACGACCACGAATAGCAAGACCAAGATTGGTGAGCGCTTGGAGGTCTGCCATCTTCTGATTCACGTCGAGATTGATGAGCTTCTTGTTTACTGTTGGAAAATCAGTGAGATGCACTGAATCCGTCGTATTCATGAGGTTCTGATAAAGGTGTTCTGTGATAAATGGACAGAGCGGAGCAAGCAGTTTCGTCATCGTCACGAGCACTTCATGGAGAGTCTCATAGGCACTTTTCTTATCTACATCGAGCTCACTTCTCCAAAAGCGTCTGCGATTGCGTCGAATATACCAATTGTTGAGTCCATCGAGGAAGATCATAATCGCATCACATGTTTTCTGGAGATCATAAGCATCCATAGAGGATCGCACGTCTTGAATGAGCGTATGGAGTCGAGAGATAATCCAGGTATCGAGTTCGTGTGTTTTCTTGGTTGAATAATCCGTGAATTCCCATCCATCGATGTTCGCATACGTTGCAAAAAATGTGTACGAATTCCAGAGTGGAAGTAAGACGCGTTTGATAGATTCCTGAATACCTACTTCTGAGAAAGTCATATCTTCACCTTTCATTAGCGTGCCACCCATGAGATAAAAACGAATGGCATCAGCACCGTATTTTTCAATCGTCTCTCGGGGGTCTGGGTAATTTCCATAGGATTTACTCATTTTTCGACCATCAGTTCCGTTGATCACTCAAGTCACTGCAACATTTTTAAATGCTGGGGATCATTTGACCATGACACCAATCGCGTGCATCACATAGAACCACGCACGAATCTGACCCGTATATTCTGCGATAAAATCAGCTGGAAAACTGGCTTCCATCTTTGCCTGATTTTCAAATGGATAATGTACTTGTGCATACGGCATCGAAGCACTGTCCATCCAGACATCGAGGACTTCTGGGATACGACGAAGTGGGGCACCATTTTGAATAAGAGAAGAAAGGAGCTCAATACTCCATCCTCCGAATTTATGACCAACACCATTGATCGGCAAAAACGTTGCGCTTATTCTTTTTGCGAGAGATTTACCGTATTCAAATCGAGCGCTAGTTGAGTCATCATCTTCACTGTGTGGGATAATAATTTCTTCCACGAGTCATCGAAGCTTCTCAATATCTTCTGTCATCTCTGGGATTACTTTTTCGAGATATTCATTACCTTTGAGTCCACTCGGTGCAACAAGTACTAATCTCTTTAATTTTATATTTTTCTCACAGAGATACTGCATAATCACAGGACAGCCAAAACTCGTCGCCATAATCGTGTCATAGCTTGAGACGTTCAGGGTATCAAGTTGGTCTCTCCAAAGAGCAAATTTAGTTTCTTTATTTTTATCAAAATCTGGAACATCAAATTGGATATTCACAACTTTGAGTTTATCTTGGAGTGGGAGCCATTTTCACTCATATCCTTTTTGAATTCCCGATGAAGTCCATCCATGTATGCCAAGGACTTTTTTTGGAGTAAATAAAGATTTTCCAGGCACATAGATCCTATCAATATACGGCCTGTGCAGATTGAGTTCTTTGCTAGTATTATTATCAAGATAGACAATAAAGGGAACTGCGTTTCATGGATCTGCCAAATCATTATTTCAACGTAAATAGGATAACAGAATAGCAAGCGGCCCCCCATGAGATGCGATCAAAACTGTTTTTCCAGCATTTTTTTGCACTATACCTGCCAAAGCTTGTTTCATACGGACCAAGAGATCATTTTGAGATTCTCACGTGGATCAATATTTATGATCAGGGGACGCATAATAGCGAGTATTTTCTTCTCGGGTTTCAATGCGAGGCTTTCATTCCATACACCCATGATGCATCTCGCGCAGTTCGTCAATTTCGACAATAGGAATTCCCAATTTTTGAGCGATTGGTGCAACAGTATTTTTTGTTCGAGCAAAAGGAGATGAATATATCGCGTGTATTTGCTCTCATTTCAAGAGCTCTACCAGTCCTTCTGATTGTTCTCGTCCTATCTGTGTTATATCATATTTTCACTCCCCGTCTTTTACTCACAATACATTGTTTTCTGCTTCTGCATGTCTCACAAATATCAGCTTTGTAATTTGCCCAAGTGGTTTATTTCTCTGATATAGTTCTTCGCGAGAATCAATGACGACACGCTCTGAACCGTCCGTATTTTGCCATACCGGCATCGGTGTTCCCCAGAAACGAGAACGAGAGATACACCAGTCCGGAGCGGATTCGAGGGATTTCAAAAATCGTCCATGCTTGAAGTGATCAGGAAACCAATTGATTGATTCATTTTGCTCGATAAGTTCTTTTTTGATGCGCTGAATATCGATAAACCACGATTTTTGTGCCTTTTGTATGAGCGGCGTATTGCTCCGAGGACAATACGGAACACGGTGGGTAATCGATTCCTTCTTGAAGAGTGTGCCTTCAGATTTCAAGCGTTCACAAAGAGCGTCAATACAGTCCAGATAGAGTTGTCATTGATAGTCTGGAATTTCAGCAGTATATTTCCCTGCTTCATCGATTGCTGCTGTGATATGGATGCCTTCTTGCTTGGCGAGCTGGAAATCCACATCACCAAACTCTGGTGCTTCATGGGCGATACCAGTACCATCAGTGTCTGTGACAAAGTCGGCATGATACACGCGGAAATTTCTCTCATCAATTTTCTGAGCGTAGTAATCAAATGGTGGAGTGTAGTGAAGCCCGA